>CALDZS010000097.1 GCA_937944065.1 uncultured Amylibacter sp.
GCTGACACTTGCATATCCGAAGCGGTAAAATTTGCCTGTAATACGCAAGGCAAAGTGCCGAATGACAAATCTGGCAAACGTATAGATTTTGAACCCTAATCCTGTTTTTTCGCCCCGATCAGACGCCAAAAGCACACGATCTTCTAAAACGCGATCATAGTTTAGCCCCACGGGGACAAAGCAAATATCACGGCTGGTCTTGGGGTCGAACCCCGAAACCATATAGTTCAACAGGCCCAACTTTGCCGGTTTCAACTTCCCATCGCGGGACAGTCCTCCTTCTGGGAAAACCGCCTGCGCAACGCCTGCCTCGGTTGCCATTTGCACGTAACGCGCCAAAACACGACGATACAATTGGTTGCGCGATTTTCGACGTATAAAATAGGCCCCCATACTGCGGATCAATTGTTTAAGGGGCCAAACACGCGCCCACTCTCCGACCGCATATGACAATGCAGACCGCGAGGCTGCAAGATATGTAACCAAGATATAATCCATATTAGAACGGTGGTTCATTACAAAAACCACAGTCGCTTCTGGGTCGATTGATTTCAGAGCAGTTTCATCAACATATCCTAAACGCACGCGGTATAGCGCGCGCGACAACCATCTGGTTGCTTTAATTGCAAAGCGAAAATACCCAATAGCAGAAAACGACGGCACAATTTCTTTGGCATAACGATACGCCATATGCTCGGAAACACGGTAGGGCACCTGTTCCGTTTGCGAATGTTCAATAACAGCTTCTATCACCTGCGGATCATACGCCAACCGATCAATCATCACGCGGCGTTTGGTCAGCTTGAAGGGTTGGATTTTTAACTGAAGCTTGTCATTCAAAACACCAATAGCTTTGTCCATGCGCCGCTTCAGATACCATTGCACGGTTGGCATTAGTATTCGATCCAAAAGCCCGACAAGGGCAAGGATACCCGCCAGCCAGACCGTCCACGCGGGGATCTCTATTGTTTCAAACATTTGCACAGCGTATCAGGATACATGCTCCATCAAAACAAAAAACAGAGATCTAACAAAAGTAAGTTATTCGAGCTAATTGGGATACTTACCAGAGAATTCAATGACCCCGTCGATAGTCAAGAAACTGGTTGAGTGGGGAATACCAAAGCGACTTAGTATCTTAACCTGATTTGAAGGGCGGCTTTGTCCCCAAAATGGGTATCTAGTGTACATATACACACCTCTGGGTTGAATTGTTGGGCCTAGTAATCTCTTAATTCATACCAAACGACACCAATATTATTGCACTCCAATGTGATGTTCGAGTTTTGAACAAAAAAAACAGCAACATTTTGTTGACTCTGAAGCATCGATTAGCCACAGTCCGCTCAACCGCATCGCGACGGGAGGACTAGACCCTTGGGTTTAGGTTGCTTTGCAAAATGACCCTGCTGAGAAATCGGCGGGGTTTATTTTTGGGCGCATCTAAAATTCAAGGACTTAATCCGCAATGTCAGAGCAGCTAAAGGGTGTAATCGCGATGACACTTGCGTGCACCGTGTGGGGTCTGTCCGCGCTTTATTACAAGCTGATCGCGCACGTTCCCCCGTTAGAGGTGCTGAGCCATCGCACCATCTGGTCGGCAGTGTTTTTGATCGCCATGTTGGCCTATTCGCGCCGCTTGCCAGAAATCTTAACACTGTTCAGAAATGGTAAATCCGTTCTGCTGGTGGCGATTGCTGCCCTGATGATTTCCGTGAACTGGGCAACTTTTATTTGGGCGGTTCAGGTCGGGCGGGTGACCGAAAGCAGCCTTGGGTATTATATATTCCCCTTGATCGCGGCCTTACTTGGCGCGGTGTTCTTACGCGAACGGCTAAGCCGTGGCCAACAGATTGCGGTCGGACTGGCCGCGCTGGCGGTTATGATGCTGACATTCGGGCTGGGTGTAGCCCCGTATGTCTCGATGGTTTTGGCGGTGTCCATGGCATTTTATGGCTTAGTGAAAAAACCACTTAGGGCTGGTCCCGTTGTGTCCGTTTTGGCCGAGGTTTTGATCCTAATCCCGCTGGCGGCAATCTGGCTATGGGGCGTGCATACACAAGATTGGATCGGATTTACCGGACGCACGGGCGGGTTCTTTCATACGCCCAGCGACATCGGCCTTTTGATGCTGGCGGGACCGCTGACAGGTGGGCCGTTGGTGTTGATGAGCTATGCGCTGAAACGATTGCGCCTGACAACAGTGGGGTTAGTGCAATATGTCAATCCGACGCTGCAGTTTCTGGTCGCGACGGTGATCTTGTTAGAACCGTTTACGTTCTGGCATATCGGCGCTTTTGCGATGATCTGGACTGCATTGGCGATTTATAGCGCTGACAGTATGCGAAATCAGGCCAGCTGATCCAAGGCTGTCATTAATGCGTCTACATCATCAAAGAAGGTGAAGAACTCGCGGTTAAATTCGCCAACAAATCCCGCATCTATCTGACTGTCGATCAAGGTTTTCAATCCGTCCCAATATCCGTCTACATTTAAAACATACGTTGGTTTGTCGTGCAGTTTCAGTTGCCGCCATGTGATAATCTCAAAGAATTCATCCAACGACCCCAGACCGCCTGGCAACAAGACAAAAGCGTTGGAGTTCATTGCCATGACCTTCTTACGTTCATGCATAGTTTCGGTGACAATAAATTGGGTCAAATCACGTTTGCCGACCTCCCACTGAAGTAAATGTTCGGGGATAACACCAAACACATCGCCACCTGCAATTTGTGCTGCGTTTGCGACACTGCCCATCAGGCCGATATCGCCCGCGCCATAGACCAATCGCATGCCAGACTTGGCAATTCGGGTGCCCAAATCAACCGCCGCACCGACGAATGCGGGGTTGGTTCCCGTTTTAGACCCACAAAATACGCAAACAGACAATTGTAGGTTGTGGGGCATGGGGTAACTTTCATAAATTTCTGGTCGGGTCGCGTTTTCGCAGTATAGTTGCAAGATAGTGATGTTTCATTGCGAGGGAAAGCGGTTTGACCGACGCAGAACAGTCTGGAACGAAAATAGGCTTTGGCGCCTTGATCCTGTTTCTTATCGGGCTGTTTTTGTGCGCCACCTTGCTGTTCATATCATTGGGGCGCGATGATGCAACGCCGACCGCAATTGTCGCAACGCAACCAGAGCCACGTCAGGAAATTGTAAGTGCCACGCCGTCTGCCAAAGCACCTACAGCGCAGCCTGAGCCGATACCGCAATCGAAGTTGCGACTGGATGTTGTGCGGGTCAACACCGAAGGCAGCGCTGTGGTCGCTGGGCGCGCAGAGCCGGGGCACACGGTTTCAATCCTTGGAAATGATAAGGTGTTGGGCACCACGGTTGCGGGCGCTGACGGCAGCTTTGTTGCCTTGCTTGATGTACCAAGTAGCGTTGATCCGACCGTGCTGACATTGTCATCGAAAGAGACACCTGAAGCCGCCCAAACTGCGACTGTTTCCCAAGATAGTTTCTTGGTTATGCCAACCGCCAAGGAATCTAAGACAGCACCGATGATCGTGGCAGTGAAAAAAGACCGTGTGACGGTGACGCAGGGCGCGGTGCCAGCAAAGCCACCAAAGATTGCCGAAATCAGCGAAATTGCCCCTGTAGAACGATCCACCCAGACGGCCGCGAC
>CALDZS010000098.1 GCA_937944065.1 uncultured Amylibacter sp.
ATCACCAAACTTGTAAGGCTTGCGGGGTAGCAGGCCGCAGCCAGTTTGCCGCCTTTTACACGGCTTAAACGTTTTCGAATAACATTCATCTCGGAAATGGGTGCGCCAGAGGCAAGGAGCGCTTCGTTGACAGTCATTTTGTCCGCCAACGTCAATCCTTTGATTGGGGCGCATAACAACGCGGAACCACCACCCGATATTAACGCCAATACCTGATCGCCCTCTTGCAAATTAGACACCAATTCCAGCATCTTTTTCGTAGCCTCTTCACCTGCCGCATCAGGAACGGGGTGCGCGGCTTGAACGATTTGTATCCTTTGGCAGGGGCGCTCAAACCCATAGCGCGTAATCACCAGGCCTTCGCAAGGACCGTATGTTTTTTCGACAGCTTCAGCCATGCGCGCACTGGCCTTACCAGCCCCGATCACGATCAAACGCCCCTTTGGACGCGGGGGCAGAAAGGACGGTACAACTATCATTGGATCAGCGGCAGCGACAGCAGCCTGAAACAAGGTGGTTAGGAATGCTTTTGGGTTTTTGCTAATTTGGGTCATCTCACACTCTGTCTAACACTAAGCGATTTGTTTGCGCATCAACCATCTTTGATGGTTTGCAGGGTGTTGATCGGCATCATTCGCCAAGGTTCCAAAAACTTCGAACCCGAGGGTTGTGTAAAATGCGTAAGCCGGCGCACTGGACGTATCCAGCCACATCCCATGACACCCAACATCGCGGGCCTGTTTCGTGGCCTTGTCCATCAGTTTTGCACCAATCCCATTTCGACGTTCAGAGTGTTTGACCCAAAGTACCTTTATCAGCATCCACCCATAAGATGTGGTTGCAATCAATCCGCCGATCATTTGATCGTCAGAATCGCGCGCAGTCAGCATGAATTCGGAGTTTGCTGCTTGAACATTCAAAACATGTAAATCACGCAGCAGATTATCTGTTAACTCTGCCTTTACCGCGGAATTAGCAGGTTCTAATTGTAAGTCATAGTCAGTTAAGCCAGCCATGTTGCATAATCACTGACCAACAAATGCTTTGGTGCAACGTCTTCTTCGATTGTGGCAAAACGACCGATGGGTTCTCGAAAAATGTTGTCGGTATTATCGTCATTAACGGTCGAAACTTCGCCGATCAAAACATCCCCACCTTCGCCCCAAAAAGCGTGCCAGTCACCTGGCATCAAAGTAACGCTTTCGCCAGGTGAAAGTTGTAGTTTATCGCCGGGTTTAAAATCGCGACGGATACCATCGCAATAAACCGTTCCGCCGCGATCTTCTGCGAATTGGCCCTGATCGTCAGACCCGAATAATTCGACCACTAATGTGGCACCGCCGCGATTGATAATATCCTCGGCCTTGATGACGTGGGTGTGCATGGGGGACAGTTGATCACGTTTCGAGATCAAAAGTTTTTCCGCATAACACATGCCACCGCCGCGTTGTAGATCTGCCAGTCTTCCATTGCGTAGTGTGAACAGAAATAACCCCATTTCATCATAATTGCCCCTGCCATAATCAGTGACATCCCATCCGCAATTGGCCGAAATAACATTGGCGGCCTTTGATTTATTCGCAGCGAATTCTTCCGGAGACCAATAGGCGAATGGTGGCAACTCTACCTTAAATTTTCTCATGAAATCATTGGCTTGGGATAAGATTTCATTAATCTGTGAGCGCTGCATTTAGGTCTCCGATACAAAGTGGGTTGATTACGAAAGCGCTTTCGGAATAACCTGATATTCAGGGAGAATCAAGTATTGCAACGCGTTGGGATCAAAGATTTAGCAAAACATCTGGGTATTTCAGAGGGCACCGTATCGCGTGCACTGAACAATTATCCTGATATTTCCAAGGCCACGCGTCAGCGTGTGACCGAGGCTGCTGACAAAATGGGATACCGTGCCAATCCAGCCGCACGACGTTTGGCAACGGGCGTGGCCGAAGCGGTTGCTTATGTGATGCCCACCCGCAGCAGCTCTATCTCGGAACCTTTTGTGGCCCAACTTTTGCATGGTTTGACCGATGCACTGTCGCGACGTGGTTGGGATTTGTTGGTTGTGCAGTCGCATGCTCCAGAGGAAGAAGAAGAGGCGTTAAAGCGTTTAATCACCTCTGGCAAAGTTAGCGGCATTGTTTTGTCGCGACCGCAAAAAGTTGATCCACGCATCGAGTTGTTATTGAAAGCGGGATTTCCGTTTATCGTCCACGGTCGTTCCAGCGACAGCAGGAATTACGCATGGTACGACATCGACAGCAAGGCTGCGTTCAGCGCAGCGGTAGATCACCTTATGGCCTTAGGACACCAACGCATAGGGTTCATTGGTGCACCGACATATTTGAACTTTGCGCAGCAGCGTTTGGATGGATACAAGGCAGGCCTGTTGGCCAATGGTCTGACATATGACCACGACTTGGTTCAGATTGCTGAACTTTCGGATGATGGCGGCGAGCGCGCAGCGTCTGAATTGTTGCGAATGGACAATCCACCGACGGCATTGTTGTGTGTGACCGACCTTCAAGCCGTCGGTGCATTGGCCGCTGTGCGTGCCATGGGATTGTTGCCGGGCGCGGATATCTCTGTGATCGGATATGATGGTCTGGCGATGGGTCGTCACACCAATCCGCCCCTGACCACAATGGCACAGCCTCAGGCGCATTCGGGACGCCAACTGGGCGACATGTTGTTGTCCATAATCGATGGCGGCAAACCGCAAGAGTTTCAAATCCTTCGCAAGGCAGAATTGTTGCGCCGCAAAAGCGATGGACCCTACCAAACAATCACGACACCCCAAAATCATACTTTAACGGAGGAAAATTTATGAAACTTATGGGAAAATTGACGGCAGGTTTATTGCTGTCTTCTGCACTATGCACCAGCGCATGGGCGGACGAAATCACCATGTGGACAATGGAAGAACAGCCAGAGCGCATGGCGGCACAAGAAAAAATCGCAGCAGCGTTTAAGGCCGAAACAGGCCACGACGTTAAGATCGTTCCCGTGTCAGAGAAAGATATCTCTACACGTGCAACGGCTGCATTTGGGGCAGGCGATTTGCCTGACGTTTTGAACCACACGGTTCAACATTTGTTGCCATTTGCGTCTGCAGGCCTGTTGGACACGGGTGCCGCAACTGATGTCGTGAACGACCTAGGCATGGGCACATTTGCATCTGGCCCGTTGAACATGGCCAAAGCAAACGGTGAAATCGTTTCTGTACCAACAGATGGTTGGACACAGCTGGTCGTTTACCGTGCTGATTTGTTCAAAGATATGGGCCTGAACCCGCCCAAGACTTTTGCAGACATCGAAGCGGCAATGGCCAAGTTGCACAACCCACCAAGCATGTACGGTTTTGTTGCACCAACCAAGATCGATGAGACATACATGATGCAAGTCATCGAGCATATTTCATTGGCTGCGGGGTATTCACCCGTGAACGCTGACGGGTCAGTGAACGAAGACACAAGCAAGCTGAAGACTGTTCTTGAGTTCTACAAGAAAATCGCTGACGCATCGCCTGAGGGTGATTTGTTCTGGAAACAGTCACGCGAATTGTACCTTGCGGGCAAGGCAGCGATGATCATTTGGTCACCGTCTTTGTTGGATGAATTGGGTGGTCTGCGTGACAGTGCGCCTGTGACGATTAACGATGATCCAACGTCAAAAGACTTGGCCAAGGACACAGGTTTTGTGACCGTGTTTGCTGGTGGCGACAATGCTGCGGGCGCTGCGTACGCAGACGTGCGTTATTTGGGTATTACGAATGATGCGAACACAGAAGTTGCGTCTGATTTCGTGAAATTTGTTGTCTCGAACGGCTACGGCGATTGGTTGGGCATGGCGCCAGAGGGAAAATTCCCTGTGCGTAACGGCGCCACTGACGGATCAAACGAGTACCAAGAAATGTGGTCTGGTTTGAATGTTGGTGTTGATCGCAAAGAGCCATTGGCGAATATCTATCCAAAATCTGTGATCGACGACATTGTTGCAGGCCTGTCAGTGGGTGACCGCTGGGGCGTGGCAGACGGCCAGCTGGAAACAGCATCTAAAATGGTTAACGCACGCGTGATGAGCCAAGTGATCCGTAAATTTATCGACGGTGAAATCGATGCAGATGCGGCCGCTAAAATGATCGTAGACGGTCACAAAGGCCTATAATTTTTGATGGGCGCGGGGAATGTCTCGCGCCCACTTTTAGGATTTCCATGACACAGCAAGCAACCCCACCCAAAGGTATTGGCCCGATGGCAAAACGCGAAATGCGTTTGGCCTATGCGATGCTGTTGCCGACGTTTGCGATTGTGCTGAGCATTGTGTTGTTTCCGCTATTGGCGAATTTTTGGATCAGTTTTAAGTCGGTTCAACTGGCTGACCTACGCCAAGCCGAAATCAAAGTTAACGAACAATTACGCCCAAAGCCCAAAGCGGCGGGTGAAGACGTGATATTGCGCTATCGCGTTCGAAATTCATCGCAGAAAGCCCCTGTTTCAGACGTATTCCTGCGCGATACAATTCCAACTGGATTGATCATCGGCGCTGTCCCCGAAATCTGTACTTTGACAGCACGCGAACTGACATGTGATTTGGGTGATCAACCGGCAGGTTCCCGTCTGGAAATCAAGATCCCCGTGACGGTAGAGCAATCATATTTGGATGCAGGTGTGCGTCCCAAAGATCAACCGATGCAGGTGTCTGGCACGTCAAAAAACGTACTGACATCATTTGACTTCACACTTGATAATTTTCGCAAAGTGTTCTCGTCATCCGAGTTTTGGACAGTGTTGCGTGTGTCTTTATACTATACCATTTTTGGCACTGCAGGCGCCTTGATCTTGGGCTTGTTCGCCGCGCAATTATTGAACACCGCGTTTTTTGGGCGCAACGTTCTAAGGGGCTTATTCTTGTTCCCATACGTGGCACCCGTAATTGCGGTTGCCTTCGCATGGGTCTTGTTGCTGGACGCGGGACCGGGTGGGACATTCAACGCGATGTTGCAGACTATTGGCGCGACTGACGGGCCGATTAACTTTCTTGGACGCCGTAGCATTCCGTTCGATATGTTTGGATTTACCTTTGAATTTCCCATGGCGTTAACCACGGTAATTCTATTCGAAGCATGGCGCTACTTTCCACTGTCATTCTTGTTTATCTTGGCACGTATGCAGTCCGTATCGTCGGACATGTACGAGGCGGCCGAGATGGATGGCGCAACGCCCCTGCAACAATTCTGGTTCATCTCTATTCCGCAATTGATGGGTATTTTGGCAGTTCTGTTCTTGCTTCGCTTTATTTGGACGTTCAACAAATTTGATGACATCTTCCTGCTGACAGGCGGTGCCGCTGGCACGCGCACACTGACGGTAGATGTTTATGAACAAGCTTTCGCGGTTTCAAACCTAGGTGCAGGTGCCGCGGTCGCCGTCGTTGTCTTTATCGTCTTGCTGTTCTTTGCGCTTATCTTTTTCAAATTTTCACCACAGGATGACGGATAATGAAATTGGGATCAGTTACATACGCCTCTGCCATTATCGGCGCGCTGTGGGGTGGGCTTTGGATGTTGATCACGGGCATACTCTTGATGTTGGTAACAGGTATCACCGCACAACCGCCCATGGGGATCACAGCGCTGATCGGTGCAGTATCAGGCCTTGCGACCGTTTCTTTCGCACCCTCAATGCGCACGCGGCAATGGAAAATCCTACGCGCTTTGTGCATTTTAGCAGCGCTGATGATATTCACATTTGCAATGCCATTTGGCGCCACGCTTTCAACAGGGCCTATTTGGAATGTCATTTTCACATTGGTCTGGGTCGGCGTTCTGTCCTTGTCCCTTGATCTGTGCCTGAACGGATATGTCGGTGGGGCAACCAATCGGTACCGCCTAGAGGTGCTGTTTCTACGCGTGATGAAGGGCGTCGGCTTCGTCCTTTTCTCGATCTTCGTGTTGCTACCGTTTTACGTAATGGTCATGACCAGTTTGAAAAGTCAGCAAAGCCTAATGGCTAATCCGTTGGATTTCTCAATCGATTTTGCCCAAGGGCCAAGCAAGCTATTCCGGTCTTATATCGAACTGTTTACGCAGTATGATTTCGGAACATTCTTGCTAAACTCTGCCATAGTATCCGTGATCACTGTCGTTATTACATTGGCCCTAGCGGTGCCGGGTGCCTACGCGGTTGCGCGACTACGGTTTCCGGGGCAAGCATTTCTAAGCCGCTCAATTTTGCTGATCTATATGGTGCCAGCAATTGTTTTGGTGATCCCACTCTATGCCGTGTTCAGCCAAGCAGGGCTTAGAAATAGTTTGCTTGGCTTGCTGGTAGTGTATCCCGCGACCACAATCCCCGTCGCGCTGTATATGTTGCAGGGATATTTTCGGGGACTGCCGACCGAGTTGGAAGAGGCTGGGTTGATGGATGGCTTGCGCCGTGTCGGTGTGATTATGAAAATCACCCTGCCGTTATCATTACCCGCGCTGGCGTCCGTTGCATTGTATGTATTCATGATTGCATGGAACGAGTTTTTGTTCGCGTTCATGTTCTTGGACGATTTCGACATGTTTACTTTGTCACGCGGCGTGGTTTCGTTGAACTCATCCGAGGTGCCGCGCCAGCATTTGATGGCAGGGGCGGTTGTTGCAACAGTTCCAGTTTTGGCAATCTTCTTGTGGTTTGAACGCTACTTGGTTGCGGGCCTGACTGCAGGCAGTGTGAAGGGTTGATAATGACGATAACGTTGAACGAACAGGCAATCGAAATTCTGCGAAAGAATGACCGCGGTGGCTTTACTGTGCCCACAGCCCGCCTGTATCCCTATCAGTGGAATTGGGACAGCGCGTTTGTGGCGCTTGGGTTTGCAACATTCGATCGAACCCGTGCATGGCGTGAATTGGAATTGTTGGTCGAGGGTCAGTGGCCAAATGGCATGATCCCGCACATAATATTCCGTCGCGACGATCCTGATTATTTTCCGGGACCTTCTGTGTGGCGCACTGCTGGCGGTAAATTCCCATCAGGTGGCATTTCACAACCCCCAGTGCTGGCCTCAATTGTCCTGAGCCTTTTGGAGCAGGGCGGCGAAGGTGACGCAGCAAAAGCACGTGAATTATACGATGCGATTTTCGCTTGGCACAATTGGTATCACACCGAACGAACCCCTGAAGGCCACGATATTGTTTGCACCGTCCACCCATGGGAAACGGGGCGCGACAATTGCCCTGATTGGGAACTGGGTCTTGATCGTATGGCGGTTGATCCAGACATCGACCCCTATGTGCGCAAAGACACGGAACACGCCGATGCATCGCAAAGGCCAAGCAAACTTCAATACGATAAATTCGTCACAATCATCAAGGCGGGTCGCGATCTGAACTGGGATCAGAAACGGCTGACAAATGAGGGGCCATTTTTGATGGCCGATCCGGGCATTCATTTTATCCTACTGCGGGCAGACAGGGATTTGTTGAAAATCGCACAGACGCTTGGGTTAGATGAACATATCGGTCAAATCCAAAAATGGATTGATACGGCAGTTCGCGCGAGCGATTATTTGTGGAACGATCGTCTTGGCGCGTTTTGCGCCCGCGATGTTCGTTCAGGCGAGATCTCGCAAGGGTTTTCCAGCGCGAGTGCGCTGTGTTTCTACGCAGATGCGGGAACCACGGAACAGCGCAAGCGGTCCGTGGAAAACATGGAACGCATTGCTAGCAAAGTGCAATTCATGCTGCCCAGCTGGGATCCTGATGCAGATGGGTTCGAGGCACAGCGCTATTGGTGCGGACCTGTTTGGCCGCAAATGAACCATATCATCTCCGAAGGATTGGCCGAACAAGGTGAACAAGAATTGGCAAACCGTATTCGCAATGATTTGGCGTCAGTTATTCAGCAATCAGGTTTTTTTGAGTGCTTTAATCCAGTCAC
Source organism: uncultured Amylibacter sp. (assembly GCA_937944065.1). GTDB lineage: Bacteria > Pseudomonadota > Alphaproteobacteria > Rhodobacterales > Rhodobacteraceae > Amylibacter. The sequence continues at coordinate 7,929 of CALDZS010000098.1, forward strand.
AGGTGCGGGTTGCATCGGTACCGACTTTTCGTGGACGGCCGCCATGTGGTTGGCGTGGGCTACACCAACTAAAATGGCATCATAGGGGCGCATCATGGGATCAATTAGGCTTGAAGCCGTAGAAAAATGGTTTGGTGACGTACAGGTTATCAAAGGCATTGACCTTGAAATCGAAGACGGCGAATTTGTTGTGTTCGTGGGCCCATCGGGGTGCGGTAAATCCACCTTGTTGCGGATGATTTCAGGCCTAGAGGAAACCAGTCGTGGCCGCATTCACCTGGACGGTGCGGATGTCACAGATCGCATGCCGTCCGAGCGGGAACTGTCGATGGTGTTCCAATCATACGCCTTGTACCCGCATATGAATGTTGAAGATAATATGGGGTTTGGCCTTAAAACTGCGGGCGCGCCTAAGTCAGAGATTGCAGAAAAAGTTGCCAAAGCAGCCGAGGTTCTGGAACTGACTAAAATGTTGGATCGTCGCCCGAAAGATCTGTCAGGTGGTCAGCGTCAGCGTGTTGCAATTGGTCGTGCTATCGTACGTGAACCCAAAGGGTTTTTGTTTGACGAACCCCTGTCTAACCTAGACGCAGCATTGCGCGTTCAAATGCGGTTTGAAATTTCAAAATTGCATGAGAAGTTAAAAACAACGATGGTTTATGTGACACATGATCAGGTCGAAGCGATGACGCTGGCCGATAAAATTGTTGTCCTGAAGGACGGCAAGATCATGCAGGTTGGTACGCCGCGCGAATTGTACGAAAAACCAGCAAACCTTTTCGTGGCGCAATTTATTGGTAGCCCGAAAATGAACATCGTCGATGTGGTCGCGCGCAAAGGCAAAGTTGCGCTAGGTGGCAAAATCGCACTGCCGTCTGGCAAGGATTTTCAGGATGGCGAGGTGAAACTGGGTGTCCGACCAGAGGATATTACATTCACAACTGCTGCCAAAGGCAATGTCAGCGGTGAAGTTGAATTGGTGGAATATCTGGGTTCAGATAACTTTATCTATGTCCGCACTGCAAACAATGATCAGATTCTTGTTCGCATAAACGGGCGTGATGTGTACAAAGTTGGCCAGCCGGTGCATCTGAAATTCGACACCGATCAACTGCATTATTTTGCCTAAGCACAGGCATTTGTTTAAGTGCATGTCCCGTCGGACATGAAGACAACGGCACAAAATAAAAGGCTCGGAAGGTATCCTCCGAGCCTTTGTTCTTACCAGCGAATTGGCGCTGTTTTGCCCTGTTTGCGGGCCGCGTTGATCTCGGCCACGGTTCGTTGGACGACCGCAAAGCGATCAGCACCAGGTGGGTGGGTGGAA
>CALDZS010000099.1 GCA_937944065.1 uncultured Amylibacter sp.
CAATCCAGATTTTGACACCGCCACTGCAATCAAAGAAGTCGGTGTCGGCGAGGCACTTGTGTCCACCCTTGAAAAGAAGGGCATGCCGTCGATGGTGCAACGCACGTTGATCCGCCCGCCCAGTTCGCAATTGGGGCCGATAACGGCCGCAGAGCGTAAAGCAGTTATTGCAGGGTCGCATGTTGCCGGCCTTTATGAAGAGATTGTAGATCGCGAAAGCGCGTTTGAAATCTTGACCAAGAAAGCGTTAGAGGCAGAGGCCGCCGCGACCAAGGCCGAAGAAGAAGAGGCCAAGTTAGAGGCCAAAGAACAAGAATATAAGAATGCCCGCAAGTATGATGGATATGAACGTAAAACGACCAAGCGCGCGACAGGGCGCAGTTCGCGGTCCGATGGTATCGGTACAACCTTGGCAAAAACCATGATCCGTCAGTTGGGTACGCGCAACGGTCAGAAAATGATCCGCGGCATCTTGGGCAGTATTTTTAGGGGCTAGAGGGTTGCGCGTTCTAAAGGACGCGCAACTTTAGTTCTTTGATCCGGTTCTTCTCGCGCGTCAAAATCTCGAACCGCATCCCATGAAAACTAAACACCTGACCCTGCATAGGGATCATTTGTGCCTCGTGGATGACCAGGCCTGCGACCGTATTCGCCTCTTCATCAGGTAAATTCCAGTCGTGGGCACGATTTAGATCGCGGATCGTCGTTGATCCATCAACGATATAGTCCCCTTGGGCGTCTTCGATACCAAACTCTTCGATCATGTCGTCGTGCTCGTCTTGGATTTCACCAACGATTTCTTCCAAGATATCCTCTAGTGTGATCAAGCCTTGCAGGGCACCATATTCGTCGACGACCAACGCAAAATGCGTTTTGCGGCGCAAGAATTCACGCATCTGATCGTCCAGCGTTGTGGTTTCCGGTACGAAATAAGGCTCCATTGCGATGCCAAGAATGTCGATTTTGGACAAAGCGGTCCGGCGGTTCTCGGCGTCACGCAATTGGCGTTCCACCTCGCGCAGCAAATCCTTGGCGTGTATGACCCCAATAATATTCTCGGTATCGTCTTTGTAGATAGGTTGACGCGTGTAGGGCGATTCCAAACACTGTCGCACGATCACTTCTGGCTTGTCCGATATGTCGATCATTTGAATGTCAGAGCGGTGCAACATCACCTCTTCAACACCGCGATCTTTTAGATGCAACGCACCCAGCAAACGATCCCGATCATCCTTTTCAACGCTGCCTTCTTGATGGCCAAGTGCGATGGCACCGGCCAATTCTGCCTTGGTTGCATCTTCTTCTTCATCAGGAATGGCTCCGATTGTGTGTAGCATGAAGTTAACCAGTTTTTGAACCGCGAAAACAACAGGGTACAGAAAGAAGACAAGCCAGCGTATCGGGCCTGAAACCCGCGTCGCGGCACGCTCTGCGCTGCTAATCGCATAGGTTTTTGGCAAAACTTCAGCAAACACCAACACTAGAAATGTCATCACCAACGTTGCCATGGCCACGCCACTGTCGCCAAAAAGACGTGTGAAAAGAGTTGTCGCAAGCGCGGCTGCCAGAATGTTGACCAAGTTATTGCCCAACAGGATTGCACCTATCAAACGCTCTGTATCCTCGCGTAACTCCAACGCGTGTTGTGCGCCCCGTTCGCCCTTGTCAGCCATGCCGTGCAACTTACCGCGGCTGGCGGCAGTCAAAGCGGTTTCAGAGCCAGAGAAAAATGCAGACATGATTAACAACAGAACAATGCCCACTGCGGTGGCCCAAAGACCTGTATCCACATTTGTCATTAAATTCTGAATGCCCAAAACTAGGCTGTCCATGATTGACGTTCCTTTTTCATACGATCAGATATACTTATGTGGCTTCGGGTCAGAATTTTCAATGGATAGCGCGCAGATGATCATCAAAGATTTGGGAACCGTGACGGGAAAGATGCTGGTGATGGGCGGCATTTATTCAAATCTGCAAGCGCTGAATGCTTTTTTGGCGCAACCGGATGCACATGATGTGGCCGCAGATCATATTATTTGTACCGGCGATATCGTTGCCTATTGCGCAGATGCCCGCGCCTGCGCCGAACACGTGCGTGATTTAGGAATAGTCACCATTGCCGGCAATTGTGAACGCCAGATCGCGGCTGGTGCCGACGATTGCGGATGCGGGTTCGAGAATGCGCCAACTTGCAGTTTGTTATCACGGGGCTGGTATGCACACGCCTTGGACCAAACGACCGTTGGGCTGCGCCACTGGATGGCGGACTTGCCCGATTGGATTACATTCATCCATAGAGACAAACGCTATGTCGTCGTGCATGGTGGCGCGTCTGACATTTCAAAATTCGTTTGGCCGACGGTGAATGACGCGGATATTCGTGCTGAACTTGCGCTAATCAATCAGGAAATTGGGCGTGTGGATTGCGTCTTGGCCAGCCACACTGGCATCGTGATGGATAGAACAGTTGATGGGGTACGTTGGTATAATTCAGGCGCGTTGGGGATGCCTGCGCATGCTGGCAAACAAACTACCAGCTATGCCGTGATTGATGATGATATCGAAACCCATGATTTGGTTTATGATGCACAAGCGGCCCATGATGCCATGGTCGCGGTGGGGTTGGTGCAGGGTTATCACGACAGCTTATTGTCAGGCTATTGGCCGTCCGAAGAAAGCTTGCCGCCTGAATTGCACCGCTAATCCGCCAATGGATGATGTTCCAAAACAAGTTCTTGTAATTTTTCGTCCAAAACATGTGTGTAAATCTCGGTCGTGGCGATGTCAGCGTGCCCCAGCAACATCTGAATAACCCGCAGATCTGCGCCGTTTGCCAACAAGTGGGTCGCGAAGGCGTGGCGCAATGTGTGCGGTGTCACGGTTGCTGGCGATATCCCTGCCACCACCGCAATTTCTTTGATCAAGGTGTAGAACCGTACGCGGGTTAGGTGCCCCAATTTTCCCGAAGACGGAAACAACATGCGAGAGGTGGGCAGCCTTTTGGACGCCAACAACGCCTCGGCCTTGTCGCGTTCAACTAGGTACGCGGCAATGGCGATCTTGGCCGGGGTCGACAATGGCACCAACCGTTCGCGCCCGCCTTTGCCTTTGATCAACAACATTTCAGGATCGCCGCGCACGGCAGCGACAGGTAACGAGACCAGCTCGGTCACGCGCATTCCCGTGGCGTATAACAGTTGCATCAGGCAACTGTTACGTAAACGGTCAAATGTGTTGCGCCCCGTATTTAAAGCGGCCTCAAGCAAACAATTCACATCTGCTTCGCTAAGTGTCGCAGGCAGATGCTGAGTTTTCTTTGGGCCCTTTATTTGCGCCGCAGGATTGTCGTCCATCCAACCTTCGTCGAATGCAAATCGATAAAGTTGTTTGATTGATGACAGGTGTCGTGCGCGGGTGGCCGCCGATTTACCGTCTGTGTCTAGGGCGACCAAGTGATCTTCGATGTCACGGCGCTTGGCGTTCGCAACTGTTTTGCGTTTATCTGTCAAGAAGACATCGAAATCCCGCAGGTCGCGCCAATAGGCCTGAATGGTGTTATCCGAGGCATCGCGCTCGGCGCGAATTGCCTCTAGAAATGGTTCGGTCCACGGACTGGATGACATATCAACTAGATACCGTATCTATTTGAATTTCCTGTTTAAAATTTTCCGTTGGTGCTGAAAGGTCGCCAAAGAAAGAATACCCGACAAGTCCCATAAGGACTATCAGAACCAGATAGATGAGATATTTCATCAAGCGACCCATAACATTGTCTCCTGTCAGTTTACCGCTTTGTACTTGCCTCAATGTGCCATAATGCTATCACCCTTACAAAAGCTTGAACATGGGGAATTTGAACACGCTGTGCAGTATCATCTGTCAAAATCAATTGTTTTGGTTGGATTAATGGGGGCTGGTAAGACTGCCATCGGTACAATTCTGGCCGAAAAGTTGGGGTGTCCGTTCCTGGACTCAGACGAAGAAATCGTGGCTGCGTCCAAGATGAGCATTAAGGAAATCTTTGAACGCGACGGTGAAGATTTCTTTCGTCAAAAAGAGGCGCAGGTGATTGCACGTCTTATGGCAGGCACGCCCTCGATCTTATCCACAGGTGGTGGTGCCTTCATGAGCGCGGATATCCGTGCCGCGATAAGTGCACAAAATGTGTCTGTCTGGTTGAAGGGCGATTTGGACCTGTTATGGGAACGCGTCAAGGCCAAGGATACCCGACCGTTGCTAATGAACGACGACCCGTTTGGCACGCTTAAGGCACTGTATGATACGCGCAGCCCAATCTATGCGTTGGCGGACATACAAGTCGAGGCAGAGCCAGATTTAAGCAAAGAAGCGATGGCCGACAAGGTTATAGCCCATCTGTTAAATGACCCGAAAAGTGGTCTGAAGAAAGTGACTTAGCATGCGTGAAACGGTGGATGTTCAACTGGCAGACAGGTCGTATAAAATTGAGATTGGCACCGGATTGATCGATCAAGCGGGTGCGCTGATCGCGCCTTTGTTGCGCAGAAAACGCGTTGCTATTGTGACGGACGAAAATGTCGGAGCCTTGCATTTGGATGCGTTGCTGGCTGGACTGTCCAAAGACGGGATCGATGCATGTTCACTGCTGTTACCCGCGGGCGAGGCAACCAAATCGTGGGCGTTTCTGGAACAGACGGTCGAATGGCTGCTGGATCAAAAAATAGAACGTGATGATGTGATTATCGCCTTTGGCGGCGGCGTGATTGGGGATTTAACTGGTTTTGCCGCCAGCATTTTGCGCCGCGGCGTTCGGTTTGTGCAAATTCCCACCAGCCTGTTGGCGCAGGTCGACAGTTCCGTTGGCGGTAAAACCAGCATTAACTCTCCGCATGGTAAAAACCTAGTGGGCGCGTTTTACCAACCACAATTGGTTTTGGCTGATGTTGGCCTGTTGGACACCATGACCAAACGAGATTTCTTGGCTGGCTACGGCGAGGTGGTGAAATATGGAATGCTGGGCGATGCGGCTTTCTTCTCTTGGCTTGAACAGAACGCGGGTGCGATGGCGGACGGTGATGTTGCCAAACGGATTTATGCCGTCCAACGATGTTGCGAGATGAAGGCGGAAATCGTAGCCGAAGATGAAACAGAGCAGGGCGTGCGCGCACTGTTAAACTTGGGTCATACATTTTGTCATGCGCTAGAGGCGGCGACAGGCTATTCAGATAGACTGCTGCACGGCGAGGGGGTTGCGATTGGTTGCGCGCTTGCGTTCGAGACATCCATGCGTCTTGGCCTGTGCAGTCAAGAAGATCCCAGCCGCGTGCGCGCACATCTGTCGGCCATGGGCCAAAAGGTTGATCTACGTGATATCGACGGTGATTTGCCTGACGCGGCGGCGCTGGTTGATCTGATGTATCAGGATAAAAAAGTCAAAGACGGCAAGCTAGGATTCATCATGGCGCGCGGTATCGGCGATGCGTTCACAACACGGGATGTTGATCTGGATGTTGTGCGGGCCGTGTTGAAGGATAGTGCGGATTTGTAAGGGGCCCGAATTTTCAAACTGAACCTAATGTCCGCTTGGAACCTAAATTCGACGTTCGCATATGAATGCGCTGAAGATGTTATAATCTCGTTAATGGCGGTTTGCCTTTTCAAAGATCATAGTATCCTGTTTACCGCGAGTGGTGGCATGCCCGACCTCTTGAGGACCTTTGCAGGCATGGGCACAACGCTCTAACTCAAGGGTGATGTGGGAAATCCCAAAGT
>CALDZS010000100.1 GCA_937944065.1 uncultured Amylibacter sp.
AATCGGTTAAAAAATGGGATCGCGACAAGATGCTGGCGCAAATGCGCGAACAACTTGCAGTCAGCGAAGATCCTGCCATCCTGACCTTTGTCCATGGGTTCAACACCAGTTTCAAAACAGCCGCACGTCGCGCGGGTCAACTAACATATGACCTGCAATTTGATGGGGTGCCGACGATGTTCAGTTGGCCATCCCAAGGTAGCGGTTCGAAATATACCGTCGACAGCACACTTGCCGCCAACTCTATCCCCGCAATGACAGAGTTTTTGCGCCACATCGCGTCTCAGGGTGCCAACCGCGTGGTCGTCATCGCGCATTCAATGGGCACCCGCGTCGTATCAGGGGCATTGACCGAATTGCTCAGCACCGATCCGGATCTTGCCCGCCGCATCTTCACCGTCGTGTTGGCAGCACCTGACATCGATAAGGACAAATTCATCGAACAGATCGCGCCAAAATTCCGCGCGCTTAACACGCCCGTCACTGTGTATGCGTCCAAGAATGACAGCGCGCTAAAGTTATCCAAGGGCATTAACGGCTTTGAACGTTTGGGCGATGCCAACACGGGATTGATCGCGATGGAAAAGATCGATCTGATTGATGCCTCTTCTGTGACATCAGATTTCTTTGGTCATACTTATTTTGGCGATAACGCATCCATCGTGACTGATATTAAAGAGTTGATTGACACCAGCACACCCGTTGATCGCCGTACATTTCTTAGTCCTGTGGGCGAACGCGGCGAGGGAATATGGAAAATCATGCTTGATCCAGTGCGGTAGCGAGCCAACATAAAAACACGGGCGACCTTTTGGGGCCGCCCGTGCGCATCAGAATCCACCTTATTTCATAGAGTTGAGACCGAACATGTTGCCTTCGGTATCTTGGCATAATGTGATCCAGCCAAATTCCCCAATCGAGAATTTAGGCCTGGCAACCACGCCGCCTGCTTTGGCAACACGCGCTTCAGGTCCCGCCGTATCTTCGACGGAAAAATATATGATGGTGCCACCAATACCTGGCGATGCATGCGCTGATTTCGTCAAGGCACCACCAGCGCCATAGTTGCCCATATCGGCAGGAAAGCTCATCATCTGGGATTGCCCCGTCGGATCAACCATTTCTTCCAGCTTTTGCCCCAATACAGTTTCGTAAAATTTCACTGCGCGGTTCAAGTCATCTACATAGATGTCGAACCATCCAACTGCGTTCATTTTTGTCATAACCAAATCCTTTATGTGTCGATTGTGCACATGATTTAGCAAACCCTTTTCAGGCTGTATTGTAGATATCAGACATCATACTTTCGCGAATATTTCCCGGGCGTATAGCCTGTCGCGTTGCGAAACGAATGGATGAAATGCGACTGATCGGAATAAGACCATGTATCGTTACCATTCAGGGATTGTTGCAGGCGCAGCACTTTTAGAAAATCATGTGGTGCAAATCCGGTTGTCCGCTTTAGGACGCGTTGTAACTGACGCGTGGACAGGTTTGATACATCTGCCATATCGGCAACTGATTGAATTTCATCCAAGTTTTGGAATATTTTCTCTGTCACTGGATTCGGCGCAACCAACTTGGCCTCAATCAGCCGCTCGACCAATGCAGATAAAATCAGCTGTTGTTCGGGGAATTCCTTTTTAGCAAGGTCCCTGTTGACATCAAGCAGCGGTAAATTCCCTGCGTAGGCCGCGTCCACCATACCATGCGCCAACTGTGCACTGTCGCCCTGCCAGACACCCGGCAGAAACCGAATGTTTACATAATGAAATCTTTTGCCCAAGTTAAATTCTTCGGACATGGCCCGCAATTTAGATACGCCCGTTATCTTTTCGTTCAATTGATCAAACACGATATAGACGCACGCATCGGGCAAAGCGTGGAAACGATAATCATCAGGCAACGCGCTGTCGGTTTTTAGGTCTAGAAACCGATGTACGATGCCGCGCAGGTGACTTGGCGGTTCGACCTCAAGAAATTGCACCGCTTGCACGGTCTTTTCTTTGCCGTTTCCCTTGGGGTCATACATTTGAACGTGTCTCTTTGTTAATAACTTTTGCCAATGCATTGTTTTATCCGCACGATATGCAAATGGCAAAGCTTGCGATGTTTTTTGGTCAGGTCAAATAATCCAAAGGCTCAGCCTTTTCGTCTATCAACAGTCCTGAACATTATAAGATCACATTCAACCGTCACCTAAACCCCAGCGGCGATATCAAATGTGATTTCATGCTCGTCACCCGCGCTGTGATCGTCCGCCTGAACAGTGTATTTGTAGATCACATTTTCGAACGACAATGACACCTTTTCCGCGATGACATCACCCGCTTCATCCGTCCCGTCATTCGCCATGTCAAACCCTGTTATGACAACGTTCTCCATTGTAATCACCAAATAATCCAAATGCGCATCACCCGAATCTTTGCGTATCGAGAGCACTGCATCTGGTATGGACTTTCCCTGCATACAGGCAAGTGCCAGATAGGCGGATGCGGCGTCCGTTTCTTTGTAGCATGTAAGGCTGCTAATTTTTGCACGCGATTTTTTACGTCCGCGCCCGACTTTCGAAGAAACTGAATTTGAAATGCGCCAGTGAACACCGTGAACGGCAATTTCATCCTCATGGGTTGCCAGTTGTGACTCGCCCGAAATATCGGCGATCAGTAGGTTACCAATAAGTGACATGATTTAGTCCTTTCAAGTTGATTAAAGTGACTGCTCCGAAATCCGTTGGTCAGATGATACAACACAACAGCGATCCTGGATGTGAGGAATTTTACCGTTTCTCGGCTTCGAGCCCCCAAAGATATCGCAGAGTTGAAACCCTGTACTCAAAACACATTTGCACACGTATTATTGACAAGATCACACCTGCATGGGCTTGCGGTTGATCTCGATCATGACTAGGTTCTCGCCATGCTAAAAGACATATTGAACGCCTTTAAAACACCCACCCCGTCACCCTTGCGCACCGACGATGCACACACAGCATTAGCCGCCCTGTTGGTACGCCTTGCGCGGGTGGACCATGATTATCATGCGACCGAAAAGGCAATGATAAACGCGATATTGTCGAAACGGTACGGCTTGGATCAAGCGGGTATAGACACTTTGCGCGAACAGGCCGAGACGTTAGAGGCGAAGGCACCGGACACTCAACATTTCACTCATATGATCAAACAGGCGGTGCCCTACGAGGATCGCGAACACCTGATCGAAGACCTTTGGACGTTGACACTGGCGGATGGCAAACGCGACAATGCCGAGAATTCTTTCTTGAGGTTAGTGTCTAGCTTATTGGGCGTAACCGACAAAGACAGCGCTTTGGCGCGTCAAAGAGTGATTAAGCGCGCAGGTTAACCTCGTGAGACCCCAAGTCGATTTACTCTAGATTTGTGTGCTTTAACTTGCTATCGGATTTTCAGAAACTTAGTTTTGTAAAATCCGAAGGTCATCATATGATTGCGAATTTGTTACATACCGCAGAACCCATTCCCACATCAGCGCGCGCGGAACTGGACACGCTGATGCAAAGCGGCGATCTGTTTCGATACCACGCCGATAAGGACGCGCCCGTTACCTTGCTGGAACAAGAGTTTGCAGCCTTGTTGGGTGTCAAATACGCCGTCGCCGTCAGCTCGTGTTCCGCCGCCCTTTTCATTGCGATGAAAGCACTGGGTCTGGGTAATGGTGACAAGATACTGATCCCCGCGTTCACCTTTGCCGCTGTGCCATCTGCGGTCGTGCATGCAGGGTGCGAACCCGTGCTGGTCGAGGTCGGTTCGAATTACCGTATGGACATGGATGACATGCATCAAAAGTTGGATGGAGATATCGCGGCCATCCTTGTTTCACATATGCGCGGGCACACATCTGATATGGATGCGTTGATCGCAGCGTGTGTCGAACGGAACATTCCCCTGATCGAGGACGCGGCCCATTCATTGGGTACGACTTGGAACGGCGAGAAAATCGGTACGATTGGTGCTGTTGGGTGTTTTAGCTTTCAGTCGTATAAATTGGTCAACGGTGGCGAAGGTGGCATTCTGATTACCAATGATGAAGATATTTTTGCGCAGGCCGTCATAATGTCAGGTGCATACGAGGCGAATTGGTCAAAGCACCAAACGGGTGCAAATTCTTTTGCAAAATACCAAAACACATTGCCGCTATATAACACCCGCATGAACAATCTGTCCGCCACCGTCATCCGCCCGCAATTGGCCGAGGTGGAGCGGCGCGCTGCGGATGGGTTGAAAAACCATGACTATCTAGCTGGCAAGCTGAACGCGAGCCGGCATATAGATGTCCCCGCCTGTCTACCTGCAGAGCATCGCGCGCCTGATAGTTTGCAGTTTAATTTGCTGGATTTCACGGATCAACAAGCAGCTAACTTGGTGAAGAACTGCGCGAAACATGGCTTGAAGCTCAGCATATTTGGTCTCGATCATGACAATGCACGCGTCTTTTGGAATTGGAAGTTTTTGGACGGTATTCCAGACTTGCCAAAAACCCGTGCTATGTTGATGCGCGCTTGTGATTTGCGCCTACCTGCTGCCTTGCAGCAAACCCATTTGGATCAGTTGGCGGATATCATCCTTGGCGGAATCGAAGCGGTTACGACCAAAGCATAACGCTTATTCAAGCACCCTAAACTTGTCCGCCAGCCACGGTATCTTTTTCACGAAAGGTCCGACCAGTTTTTCTTGTAACAACGGTCGCGAGATATCCGCGACGTCTTGCGGGATACGGTCCAGTACATCCTTGCGGGTGATCATGCTAATTGTGCGCGATAGTGCCTTGAAAGGTAACGGTAAAACCTCAACCTCTTCAACGAACCGATTGGCGCGCAGATAGCCCAGTGGCGTGGTTATCGACCAGCCCGCACTTTCTGCCACCAACGACAAGATCGCGTGGTAGTTATTGAACTCAAATCTGTTGGGCAGATTGATGCGTTGCCGTGCCAAATGCGCCTCTATCTGGCGGCCCATCATGGCGCGCGAAGAATAGCGGATAAAGGGCAAGGTCAGCAGCTGCTCCATCATATCGCGCTTAGGATCAATGAATCCTTTTGGTGCGACGACAATAAACGGTTCTGTCAGCAAAGGATGGATGTCCATCCAGTCTTGCGTCATATCCATATCCGCGGTGATAATTACGTCCATCGACCGCGATTCAAGGCTCTCTGCCAATTGATAACTTGATCCTGATTCAAGCAAAAACTGGCAGCCCTTCATTTTCTTTGAAAGCTGCGTCATCAGCGCAGGCGTCAGGTCGGCGTCAAAATCATCGACTACACCAATGCGCAAGCGCACCATCTTGGAAAAATTGAATACGGCCAGTTCAGCCTTGGCCTGCGTCGCTTCGCCCAAAATATTTTGCGCGCGGCGCAAGAATAAACGGCCCGCAGATGTCAGCTCCATCGGGCGTGTTGATCGGTTTAACAGCAGGACACCAAGCCCACTTTCCAGATTGGTTAGCTGTTGCGACACGGATGACGGGCTTGCGCCCAGCCGTTTTGCGGCCAGCGAAATCGTTCCTTCTTCGACGGCGGCTACAAAAATCTCTACCGCCCACAGGGTCATTTTTCCGGGTGTGTCTACCATGGCGATGACTTAACGCCGAAGGCGCGTTTTAAACAAGCTTTAAATCACAAAACTGCATGCCTTTTTAACGGTGCCATCTTGACAATTCACCCGCTTACTAAAGGGTG
>CALDZS010000101.1 GCA_937944065.1 uncultured Amylibacter sp.
TCAAATATGACGATAGCAGAGCTGACGCACACCATTAGTGCGGGTTCTAGTAACACAACATCATTCATAATACCCAGCCATTGCGTTGTGTCCGCGGTGACAGCGCGTGTTTCGCAGGATTTGGTCACCGATGGTGCGACCAGTTGGAAAGTGGGGGTACCTGGCGCATCTGGGCGTTACGGATCAAGCTACGGGTTGGCATTGAACTCGTATGCCGTTGGTCTAACCGGCCAACCCCAAGCTTATTATGCCGACACAGAGATTTTAATAGAGCCAGCAAGCGGTGATTTTGTATCTGGCGAGATTAAATTGGCGGTTCACCTGTTGACGATCAGTCCACCTGACGCAGTTTACCCGCCTTCTTGATGCGGATTAACCCTGTGCGCAGGTGATACATAAGGCGATTGTGGGGTCATACTCCAATCGCTTAGGCTCGATATCTTCGCCACAATCGCTACACCAGCCAAATTCATCGTCCTCAATCCGTTTCAAAGCCAGCTTTGCTTTGATGATTTCAGTTTGGCGACGGTTGGCAGTTGATTTGGCGATGGCTTGGTTTTGGATGGCGTCCATTCGGCTGAGCCTGCCAACCGCTTGTTGATCCAGCGTTACAGGTGCGCGGGCACCTGCGTTCTGGGCATCTTGTTCGGTCAGGCGCAAGATACGAGCCGTCAGTCTTTCAGCAAAGGCTTTGTGTGCTTTTTTCATAATTGTTATCACAGTTTAGCGATCTTACGCATCCAATTGTCAATCCTTACCTATCTCTGTTATAAGAGGGCAAACAGAACAGGTTATGTCATGGCAAACCCAGAAAAATCCTTATCCATCGTTGATCCCGTATGGGATCGCTTGACGGTTGAAGCCCGCGAAATGGTTGGTAAAGAACCAGTTTTGGGTGGATTGCTGCACTCTTCGATCTTGCATCATGATCGTTTGGAAAAGGCACTTAGTTATCGTATTGCACTGAAATTGGCATCAGATGAGATGCCTGCGCAAATCCTGCGCGAGATTGCAGATGAAGCGTTTGAAAACGATCCAGGCTTGGCCAAAGCAGCACGTAGTGACATTGTCGCTGTGTTTGATCGTGATCCAGCGTGCAACACGTTCATTCAGCCGATCCTGTTTTTCAAAGGTTATCAAGCAGTGCAAGCCTACCGCATTGCGCATTGGTTGTGGACACATGGCCGTAAAGAAATGGCGTATTTCTTTCAAATGCGTGCATCAGAAGTTTATGGCGTTGATATTCATCCTGGTGCCAAAATTGGTCATGGAATAATGATCGACCATGCCCATTCTATTGTGATTGGTGAGACCGCGGTTGTTGGTGACAATGTATCAATGCTGCATTCTGTGACACTTGGCGGTACTGGTAAGGCGGACGGTATTCGCCACCCCACTATCGAAGATGGTGTTTTGATCGGGGCAGGCGCCAAGGTTCTGGGTGATATTACGGTAGGCCATTGCAGCAAGATTGCTGCGGGCTCAGTCGTGTTGAAGACTGTACCACCTTGTACCACAGTGGCAGGGGTGCCGGCCAAAGTGGTTGGCGAGGCAGGATGTGCGCAGCCGTCACAAAGTATGGAACATTATCTGGGAAAATGTGGATCAACCAAATAGGCCTAGCCTTGAAATATGACCACTATTTTGCTATATAAGACTAAAGGAGACCAATCTATGCGCCTCGGACCAGATCCAATCGTAATTTAATACCCGGTTGCCCCTACATGGGGGTGATTGGGACGGAAGTGTCTATTCAAGCTTAGTTTTGGATACTGCTGCTGAAAAGCACCAAGGGCCTGAATGCCCGCATCCTCGCATTCCTGAACATTTGCAAACAACCGTTCGAAGGTTTTCGTGCGACCAGTTGCGGATATTGTTAAAAAGCTGTGACGGTTCAAGCCATCTATTTGTTCTTTGATCTTATCAAGTAAACCATAAAAATGAACAATTTGGGCAATCAGTCGATCATCTATGTGGTGTAAATTTTTGATATTATTGCGATAAATCAAAGTATGGCGGGCGTCAGTTAAGTGCGGCACTAAGTCTGGATTCCGTACAAATTCGGCTTGCAAAACGTTCATTGGGATGGATTTTTCCAAGAACAAAAACAGGTCTTTAGTGTTAAAATCAATTTCTGAATACAAAGAACGTACTAGATTACGGCGACCTAGAATATTTGATCGCCACGCCTGAGAAAAGCTGATGATTTGCGTCGCTGTCCATATGACAACCGACACAGCCGCGCCAAGAAGAACTCTGTTTGTCCATATTCCGTCCATCTAAATACGCTATCAGCCCTGATAAATATGACAAGAAAAAAGCCCAGCATGAATGTGCAGGGCTTTCAAATTCTGTATGAAGTAACTTAGGCCAACATCGCGAGAGGGTTTTCCAAGTATTTGGCGATTGCTGCCAAAAACTCTGCCCCCAAAGCGCCATCAATTGCGCGGTGATCCACAGACAAAGTCACGGACATCACCGTGGCTACGCCAACTGTACCATCTTCACCAATAATTGGTTTCTTAATACCTGCACCCACGGCTAGGATAGATCCGTGTGGTGGATTGATGACAGCGTCGAAATTTTCGATCCCCATCATTCCTAGGTTGGAAATTGCAAAGCTGCCGCCTTGGTACTCATGAGGGGCTAATTTCCGCTCACGGGCGCGTCCTGCCAAATCTTTCATTTCAATCGAAAGCTGGCTAAGGGTTTTGGCCTCGCTGTTTTGCAAAACAGGAGTAAACAATCCGCCCTCAACTGCGACTGCCACCGCAACGTCTGATGCATTAAGTTTTAAAATGCGATCCTCTGCCCATACGACGTTGGCATCGGGTACATCTTGTAGCGCTTTTGCAGATGCTTTGATAATAAAATCATTCACAGAAATCTTAATGCCAGAGTCTGCTAGACCTGCGTTCATTTCAGACCGCAATGCTAGTAATTTGTCTATCTGGATAGAGCGGCGTAGGTAAAAATGCGGAATGGTTTGTTTTGCCTGCGTTAAACGAGAAGCGACAATCTTTCGCATCCCAGTGAGGCCAACCTCTTCATATTCGCGATCCTGATACATCGCCATGACTTGGTCAGCACTATCTGATTGCGCCAGCGATACGGTGCCTGCCTCCTTGGGTGCTGCGGCACCAGCCTTGGTACTCTCAACATCAGCCTTGACGATCCGCCCACGTGGCCCTGATCCAGACATAGAAGCCAAATCAACACCTTTGTCTGCGGCGATGCGGCGTGCAAGCGGCGTTGCGAATACGCGATCGCCTTTGTCCGTC
>CALDZS010000102.1 GCA_937944065.1 uncultured Amylibacter sp.
AGGTTTACGTCTTCCACTACGGTCGACCCAACAACAACTTACGGGATCAGCGGGTCGATAGATGGCTTCTCGACAGGCCGCTCTGCTGGTGGCATAGCGACAGGATGCGGAAATTGAAACGAACGATGAGTTTTAGCATGCTTAAAAGACACTTCTTGGCGGCAATTGCCGCGTTGGTCCTCACGGTTGGCACAGCGCCAATTGCATCGGCACCTGTCCACGTCAGATCAGCGATGGTGATTTTACCATCTGCCGCTGAAGCAGCAGTGGCTGTCAGCGCAAGAGCCGTTGTGGCCACTAGTGTTTTCAAAATATTCATTTTCTCTCCTTGTTGAGCTGCAATTTTGTCATGTCGAAACCGCCCGCAGCAGGCGACTCCAATTGGTTAACTTTGTCCATTATTGGCCTTTTGCACTACGCGGTCAATCATCATGGCAAGCAAAGCAATGCCGATACCCGCCAACACACCTTTGCCCGTGTCTGAATTTGCAAGCGCGCGCGTGACGAGGAACCCCATCCCACCGGCACCAATCAGTGCCGCAACCACAACCATTGATAGTGACATCATCACCACTTGGTTAACGCCTGCCATGATTGACGGCATGGCCAGTGGCAATTCTACCTTGGTCAGCAATTGACGTGGCGAGGCACCAAAGGCCAACGCCGCCTCTTTGGTGCTTTCTGGCACATGTTGGATGCCCAAGGATGTCAGACGCACCATTGGTGGCATTGCAAAGATAACTGTCGCCAAGATGCCAGGGACAACGCCAATGCCGAAAAAGGCCACAGCAGGCAACAGGTAAACGAATGATGGGATCGTTTGCATTATATCGAGTATCGGTGTGACTATTGCTTTGCCTCGGCTAGACTTGCCAACCCAGACCCCCAAAGGCAGACCCATGACGATACAGACACAAGTGGCTGAAGCAACCAAAGACAGTGTTTCCATTGCTGTAAGCCAAAACCCAAATAGGGCAAGATAAGTTAGCGACGCACCGACGAAAATCGTAATCCTGATCCCTGCCGCATAATAGGCTATTGCCAAAAGCGCACCCATCATAATTGGCCACGGCGTTCCCGCGAAAATTGCAGTAATCGCGCCTAATAATCCGTTTAAGACGCTGACAATACCGTCGAATATGTAGCTGTAAAAACCTGTCAAATATTTAACGACATTCTCGATCTTGCCAGATGTGTATGTATGTAAGTTAATCGGTGTCTTGTTTGTTGGCGCCGTCCGCTCGACATACCGCGTCCCATCTTTAGCACGCTTAACGTCATACTTGTCCGGGCGATCAATCCAGAACAAAGTTGGAAAGTCCGAAATGACCTTACAGTTGAACTTGTCTTGGAAGGAAAACTCTTCGCCTTTGGCGATGGCGCGGTCTTGCTTCACGCAAGTCCGCGCATCAGGGGCGAACTGAGTAGACCGGTACAACATTAGTGGTGCGATCAGTGCTACGATAACTGCCAGCATAACCCAACGGCTTGTCTTTGATCCGCTTTGTTTCGTGTGGTCAACGCGCCATGCATTATATTGGCGGAAATATATGCGGTCAGCCAGCCAGCCAAAAAAGATGCGTCCCAGGATAAAGATGATGATCGCGGACATGATGGAACTGCTAGTCCAGTTTTCATACCGTTCGATCAGGAACATTTTATTCTGTGCGGCAGCTTCGTTCCCTGCCGCTTTGAATTTCTCAACATCTAGCAAAACGGACCCAGTTGCCGTTTTGAATTTATACGCGGCCCCTAGATAAACCAAGGCTACAAGATCGATGAAAAACCCAATCCAAAACAGCAGCCAGTTGGCGCGCAGTGATGCCCAAAAGAAGCCCCCCAATGCTGCGGCTTTGTTAACGTGCCATTTCGACAGAGTTTCTTGCTGAACCTTCAAAAAAGTGGTGGCGTAATAGTCGCCGTTTTTTTCTGCGAATTCTTTAAACGGTTTCAATGTAGTTTCAGTAACACTCATTTTATGAGTCCCCTCGAATTGCATGTAGCAGACTGTCTTTGGTCACAACGCCGACAGGTTTTCCTTCGTCCATAATGATAATTGGTTTATCTTGATCCACGGCCTTGGCGACTAATGCGTCCAAATCATCCTCTGTCCCTGCCTGCGGGCAAGATTTCAGCGCGGGTAGTTTTTTGTGCTTCGCTTCATATTCTGCAACAGGCACCATTACAGTGTGTGCGAAGACTAGCTTCAGTTTCGAAATTCCTTGCACGAATTTAGCAACATATTCGTCGGTCGGATTTGTGACGATTTCTTCGGGTGTACCGATCTGTACAATTTCGCCATCTTTCATGATCGCGATGCGCGTTCCCATACGGATCGCTTCGTCCAAATCGTGGGTGATGAAAAGAGTGGTTTTGTTCATGACTTTGGACAGTGCCAAAAACTCGTCTTGCAGGCCGCGACGGATCAATGGGTCTAGGGCCGAGAATGGTTCGTCCATCAACAGAATTTCGGGATCAGCGGCCAGCGCGCGGGCAAGGCCCACGCGTTGTTGCATGCCGCCTGACAGTTCAGACGGATAACGGTCGCCGTAGCCTTGCAAGCTGACTTTCTCGATGACTTCTTCTGCAACTTGTGCACGTGTGAACGCGTCGACATTGCGCAACTCTAATGCGAAGGATATGTTTTCAGATACTGTACGGTGCGGTAACAAAGACATGTTTTGGAATACCATGCCGATTTCATCAGCACGCATAGCACGCAGGTCTTCTGCATTTAATCCACCGACATCAGTCCCGTTGATCAAAATTTCGCCAGCCGTTGGTTCAATCAATCTGTTGATGTGACGGACGAGTGTTGATTTGCCAGACCCAGATAGGCCCATGATGCAGAACACCTCGCCTTTGTAGACCTCGATAGATACGTCGCGCACGCCGATCACGCATTCGAACTTTTCCAGTGCTTCTGCTTTGGACAAGTTGTCGCGCTTTATTTCTTCCAGCGCTTGGTCAGCCTGTTCGCCAAAAATCTTCCAAACATTTTTGCACGAGATGACAGGCTTGCCACGTTCCATATTGGTCATTAAATTCCCCCTAAGTTTCCTGATCTTGCGAACCGTTTTCACGATTGCCGTCAGATATTGTTGCATAGTGTCGCGACTTGCACTGATCGGTTCAAGGGTTAAGTTGGAAAATTTCAAGGGAAACGGCTGATTTTTGCCTTGGTAACGGTGTGTTTACCACTGTGGACTTGCATTCGATCCGTTCACCATAGATGTTTGCGAATATTGTATTTATTCACAAAAACGGAGCCTCCCCCATGAAAAATGTAATTCTTGCCGCCGCTTTGGCGCTTTCGTCGACCGCTGCCTTTGCAGAGCCAGTAAAGTATTCATTTGACGCCAGCCACAGCCAGGTCATCTTCTCGTACAAACATTTTGGTTTTTCTACGACATTCGGCATGTTCTCTGGCTTTGACGGCGAGATTATGTTTGACGCCGATGCACCTGCAACATCTAGCGTGACAGTGTCTATGCCGGTGAAATCAATGTTCACTGGTTGGGAAAAGCGCGATGGGCACTTCCAATCACCTGACTTCTTCGGTTCATCAGGAGAAGAATTAGTTAGCTTTAAATCAACAAGTATCGAAGTGACTGGCGATAACACAGCCATGATCACAGGTGACATGACAATCAATGGCGTAACTAAATCTGTCGCCCTAGATACGGTCATGAACAAATCTGGCGCGCACCCAATGGCTGGCAAAGCATGGCTTGGCTTTGACGCCAAAGCGACCATCCTGCGCAGTGACTATGGCCTTGGTAAATTTGCACCGAATGTCAGCGACGAAGTTGACCTTATGATTTCTATCGAAGCGGGTGCAGCGGGTTAATCCACAAAACTGAAATTTAAAACGCGCCGTAAATTTACGGCGCGTTTTTTTGTGCCGTCAGGTCAATACTTATATCGACCGCAAAGCCAATGTTATCCTCGGTCTTTTGATTGTCACCAACGTTAAATCCGCGCCGATCAATGCGTGCCTTGCCTTTGGCAACGGCGTTGCCGTCAGTCATATTTAAGGTGAATGGTAATTGAACGGGCAATGTTACCCCGCGCAGGGTTAATTGGCCGTCGACCATTAGGCCTAAGTCTGTTGCAACTATCGGTCCAGTAAACTGCGCAGTTGGGAACGCCTCGGAATTGAAATAATCTGAGCCAAGCGCGTCGCTGGTCAGCTGTCCCAACTGAACTGATGTTATTGCGATGGTCACATCAACATCGCCAGTCTGTTCAGTTTCATCATAGTTGATCTGGGCCGTCCAATCTTCAAAACTACCAGTTACTTGTCCACCGAATTGAACAAAGCTGATCGATAGTGTGCCTTCGGTCACTGACCATTGGCTTTCGACAGAGGAGAGTTTTTTAACCGCCTCAGCATCATGTGTCTGAAGTCCAAGAACCGAACCAGCTAAAAGGGCCACGGCATAAACGCCGAAGGCGGCTTTCATGGGTGTTTTACTGTGTGGAGTGATTGGCGGCGCACCTAAATTTGGCTGTCCGGGCAACATGCGGCGTAATGTATTATCTTTGTCTATAATGTGATGCTTCATCGCACCGGCGAAATGGGCCAAGAATGTAACGCCCAGAACCTTGGTGAATACAAAATGCAAGCTTTCAAAAAATTCTGCCACTGCAACTGATTTCGGCACAAAGGGTAGGGACTGCCCCAATGGCCAAAGGATCGGGGCAAAGCCTTCGACGGCGGCGTGATGCAACCATCCAGTCAATGGGACCAAAAGCATCGAGATATACAGTAACCAATGCGCCAGCTCTGCTGCAAACGCCTCTAGCTTATGTTCTGCGTTCAATAAGGTTGGCTTTACTTGGGTCAGGGTCCAAAATATTCGCGCGAGGGCGATGAAGAAGATCGAAACGCCGATCGTTTTGTGAATGGAATAAATCCATGCGAGGCGGGTGAGCCCAGCTTCGGTACTACTGTCTGAATTTCCGGCGATGATCCCAAGAGCAAATGCCGATATGATAAACAACGCTGTGATCCAGTGGAAAAACTTGGCGGCACTTCCATAATGAAGCTGCGTGTTGCGCGATCCCATAGTCTATTCCTTTTTCAGCGTTTACCAATCTTAGCGCGGCTTTGGCGAAAGGAAAACGATATTGTCTGGGATTAGGTGACCCTCGTTGTGCATTTTGCAAATTTATTCACCAATCATATGATTTTTGCATTGAACCTTCTGCATTGGCAGACTAAACGAATTTCGCGGGGTGGAGCAGCCCGGTAGCTCGTCAGGCTCATAACCTGAAGGTCGTAGGTTCAAATCCTACCCCCGCAACCAAATAAAGAAGCCACCTTTATCGGTGGTTTTTTTGTGACATGTCGCGACTTGGCGAAATATCTGCGATTGCACTTGTTATAGCGTGATAATCCATTAGATCGTACACATGGGTATTCTATCAAAATTTTCAAAGAAACCGACCGTTGCCGTGGTGCGATTGGACGGTGTCATCGGTAGCGGTTCTCGCTTTGGCGGGCCAAGCTTGAACGACGCAGCAATTGCACCTTTGTTGGAGCGCGCGTTTCGAAAAGGCAAGCCAAAGGCTGTCGCCATCGCGCTTAATTCGCCTGGCGGGTCGCCAGTTCAATCATCTTTGATTGGAGCGCGTATTCGACGTTTGGCAGAAGAAACTGAAATCCCTGTTTACGCTTTCTGCGAAGATGTCGCTGCATCTGGCGGGTATTGGCTTGCGTGCGCTGCTGATTACATTTTTGTGGATAAAAGCACGATAATCGGATCAATCGGTGTGATTTCTGCCTCTTTCGGCCTTCAAGACTGGATGGCGAAAACAGGGATTGAACGTCGGGTTCACACGGCTGGCGAAAACAAAAGCATGGGTGATCCATTTCGTGCGGAGAAACCAGCAGAAGTGAAGCGTCTTAAAGCCTTACAAAAGGTTATCCACGATAATTTTATCGAGCAGGTACAGTCGCGCCGCGGCGATAAACTGGCCGACGAAAACCTGTTCACTGGCGAGATTTGGGTCGGGCAAAAAGCGTTAGATCTGGGATTGGCCGATGGTTATGGCCATCTTGTTCCGACCATGAAAGCGACATTCGGCGACAAAGTGAAGTTTGCTGTCTATGGGCGCAAAAAACCTTTTCTTAGCAAGTTCGGATTAAATGTTACCCAAGACATTATTGCCAGCGTCGAGGATCGCGCCCACTGGGCAAGGTTCGGGATGTAATACATGTCTAAAGTTGTCTTAATATTTCTGATCTTCATCATGGTGCTTGGCATTTTTGGTAAATTGCGTTTGCCCAAACTGCCGAAAACCCTAAAGCGTGGAAAAATAAAGACCGCAGATAAATGTGACCAGTGCGGCTCATATCTTTTCAAAGGTGTGACTTGTAAATGCAAAACGAAGACCAAAATAAAATAAGGCACTAAGTATGGATTGGGTATACGTGATTGCCGGTCTGGTAATCCTGATTGTCGGCGGTGATCTGTTGGTGCGCGGCGCTGTGGCGTTGGCGACCAAGCTGGGTATTTCAGCACTTGTTGTCAGCTTGACCGTGGTGGCGTTTGGTACATCTGCACCAGAACTTCTGATCGCTATCGAGGCTGCGTTGGACGGTGTCCCTGAACTTGCCTTGGGCAATGTGGTCGGGTCGAACACGGCCAATGTTTTGCTGGTTTTGGGTATACCCGCGCTGATATTCGGGCTGAATATGAAGCCAGTGCACTGCGACAAAAGCTATTTTTACATGCTTTTTGGCACTGCAATCTTTATTGCGTTGTGCTGGACAACCCCGTTACAGATTTGGCAAGGCGTGATCATGATCGCTGCATTGGCCTTCGTATTGATTAGCACCTACCGCGAGGCGATGGGGTCGCGCGAAAAGTTGGCAGAGTTGGAGAGCGAGGTTGATACCGCAGAAATAGAGACATGGAAAATGTGGGCATTTCTTGTTGTTGGCCTTATCGCGCTGCCGTTGGGTGCGAATTTCTTGATTAACGGTGCGACCAGCATTGCGTCAGCCTTTGGTGTGTCCGAGGCGATCATTGGTTTGACCCTAGTCGCACTTGGCACCTCATTGCCTGAATTGGCTACCACGGTGGCCGCCGCCATGCGACGCCAGGCCGACGTGGCAGTGGGAAATGTCGTGGGATCAAACATGTTTAATCTGTTGGCTATTCCGGGTATTGCCACATTCTTTGGCGACCTGACTGTTCCCGCCAGCTTCTTTACGGTTGATCTGTGGGTCATGTTGACCGCATCGCTTGTACTGATCCCATTTGTGCTGTTCAAATGGAACATGACGCGCCTTTGGGGCTTCGTCTTTGTTGCGTGCTATTGTGGATATGTGGCACTGTTGCTGATATAACGAGGGCGCTATGAACTATCGTGCAGCAATGATAACAGGTGCATCCCAACGATTAGGGCGCGCAATGGCACTGTCACTGGCAGCGCGCGGAACGGCTGTCGCCGTGCATTATTCATCTAGCAAAGACGCCGCCTTGCAAACGGTGAAGGATATCCAATCCGCCGGAGGCGCCGCTGCCGCTGTGCATGCAGATCTGCTGGACGAAACACAGACAGCAGGGTTGGTTGATCAGGCCCGCGACGCTTTGAACAACGATCTGGATGTCTTGATCAACAATGCATCTATTTTTGAATATGACACGATCGAGACCGCTAGCCTCGACAGTTGGAGCCGCCACATGGGTTCCAATCTAAGAGCACCGTTTGTCCTGATGCAGAAGTTCGCACAGCAGGTTAGAACCACCAGCGTGGACCCTAAGAAGGAACAAACAGCACAGGCCTGCGTGATCAACATGATTGATCAGCGAGTTCGCAAGTTAACACCAGAATTTATGACATACACTCTGGCGAAATCTGCCCTTTGGACCTTAACGCAAACAGGTGCACAGGCATTAGCGCCGAATATTCGGGTCAATGCAATTGGGCCTGGCCCTACGATGATCGGCGCGCGGCAATCTCAAGATCATTTTGAACGTCAACGCTTGTCAACGATTTTGCAGCGTGGCGCAGACTCAGACGGCATCGTTGATGCATTGCAATATCTATTGGACGCACAATCCGTGACAGGACAGTTGATCTGTGTCGATGGCGGCCAGCATCTGGGCTGGAAAACCCCCGATATACTTGGCGTCGATCCGTAAAAGTCTCATTTTTTCATGACTCAAATATTCGATCTCGATTCGATTTGTCCACTTTTGCTTGTCAAATTCACGAACTGTAAATTTTCTGTAACGTTTTCAGCTATTTGCCCGAGGTTGAAAGAAATTACATAATGAAAACAATGCTTTATGATAGTGCTCAAATATTAGGCATTTTACAGAAATAGGCCAAAACAAACGAAACTTTCCGCATTTTTAAAAGTTATCCTCAGACTTATCCACAGGTTTAGTGGAGCGAATATTTCTTGTCATGCGCTGGTTTTCAGTGCAGGCGGTTAAAGAATCGGGCAGTAAGGACATATGCAGTCAGACAGCGAAAATAACATCTTGGCCGAGGAAGAAGGCAAATTCGATCCCGCCAAAAGCGCGCCGTCAGGTCATGCGGTTATCAAGTCCTATTTGAAAACGCTGGACGGCTCGCCCGGCGTTTATCGGATGTTGGATAAAGAGGGTGCGGTTTTGTACGTTGGCAAGGCACGTAATCTGAAAAACCGAGTGACCAATTACGCCAACCAAACTGGGCATTCCGCGCGAATAGGCCGGATGATTAGTGCTACATTTTCAATGATGTTTCTAACCACGCAGACGGAGACAGAGGCATTGCTGCTTGAGCAAAATTTGATCAAGCAGCTAAAGCCGAAATATAATGTCCTGTTGCGCGACGACAAAAGTTTTCCAAACATAGCGATAAGCAGTTCTCACGAGTTTCCGCAGATCACAAAACATCGCGGCAAACGTCATAAAGGGTCTGATTATTTCGGACCCTTCGCCTCGGCTGGATCGGTTAATCGCACGTTAAACCAATTGCAGCGCATTTTTCTTTTGCGCAATTGTACTGACAGCGATTTTTCGACGCGAACGCGGCCCTGCTTACAGTATCAAATCGCACGCTGTTCTGCGCCATGTGTTGGCAAGATCAGCGCCGATGAATATGGGCGTACCGTGTCAGATGCGCGTCGGTTCCTATCTGGCAAATCAACTGAAATCCAAGAAGCGTTGGCCAAAGACATGGCTGCAGCGAGTGCGGATATGGAATTCGAGCGCGCCGCAGCACTGCGCGATAGGATTCGCGCGTTGACCAATGTGCAGGGCACACAAGGCATCAATCCACAAACGGTGTCAGAGGCGGATGTTATTGCGTTGCACCAAGAAGGCGGGCAAGCGTGCATTCAAGTCTTTTTCATTCGTGCGCATCAGAATTGGGGTAACCGTTCCTATTTCCCTCGAACAGCTGGAGCCGAAGGTGATGAAATCCTCGAAAACTTTATTGCTCAATTCTATGACAATAAGACACCGCCAAAACTGTTGATACTGTCTAACGAAGTTGCAAACGCAGATTTGCTGCAAGATGCGCTGACACAGAAACGTGGCAGCAAGGTTGAACTAGCAATCCCACAGCGTGGCGAACGCGCAGAGCTGGTTTTGAATGCTGCCCGAAATGCGCGCGAAAGCCTTGGGCGAAAAATGTCGGAAAGTGCGGCACAGGAAAAACTATTGTTTGGGCTGGCGGAAGCTTTCGGAATAGAAACCCCGATCAAGCGTGTCGAGGTTTATGATAACTCGCACATCCAAGGCGCGTTCGCGGTCGGTGCGATGATCGTTGCGGGACCCGAGGGTTTCTTGAAATCCAGCTATCGCAAGTTCAACATCAAGTCCGAAGAAACCACGCCGGGTGACGATTTTGGAATGATGAAGGAAGTACTGCTTCGCCGTCTGAAAAGATTGCTTAAAGAAGATCCAGACCGCAAAACGGATTTGTGGCCAGATCTGCTGCTGATCGATGGCGGCGCAGGGCAAGTATCCGCCGTGGCAGAGATAATGGCTGATCTGGGCATCGACGATATTCCCTTTATCGGCATAGCCAAAGGCGAGGATCGCGACAAAGGAAAAGAAGAATTTTACCGTCACAGAAAACCGCCCTTCGCCTTGCGTCGGAATGATCCAGTTTTGTATTTTATTCAACGTCTGCGCGACGAGGCGCATCGGTTTGCCATCGGGGCCCATCGCCAAAAACGCAGCAAGGCGATTGGTGTTACAACCTTGGACGATATTCAAGGTGTCGGAGCAATGCGTAAGAAAGCGTTGCTAACCCATTTTGGGTCAGCAAAGGCAGTGGCACGCGCGGCGCTGAAAGATTTAAAAGCGGTTGAAGGCGTGTCAGATCAACTCGCTGTGACCATCTATGACTTCTTCCATGACAAGGGGTGATGGATTGGCTATTAACTGCATCAATAAGCAAACTGTTCAGCTTTACGTATTTGTCATGCGAGGAAATTAAGTGACCTGGAACCTGCCAAACATTCTGACCGTTTTTCGTCTGCTTGCAGCGCCAGCTGTGCCGATTATGTTCCTATACTTTACCCGCCCGTATGCGGATTGGTTCGCTTTGGCCCTGTTTCTAGGGGCCGCGATGACAGATTTCCTTGATGGGTATTTGGCCCGCAAATGGAACCAAGAAACCAAGTTTGGTCGGATGCTCGATCCAATCGCTGACAAGGCAATGGTTGTCATTGCTCTGGCAGTGCTGGTTGCACTGTACAGTTTGAACCCGTGGATACTGATGCCAGCCACAGTGATAATTTTTCGCGAAGTGTTCATTTCAGGCATGCGAGAATTCTTGGGTGCCAGCGCATCCTTGTTGAACGTCACGAAATTGGCGAAGTGGAAAACCACTGCGCAGATGTTGGCAATCGCTGTGCTGTTCGCAAAAGGCGTTTTTGAGCATTACTATATTGGCATGTCGATTGGTATGGACGGTGACCTAATAGACCAAATTCTTGCGGGGCAAGTGGAAGACACGGTTGGTTTGCGTTCGATGTCGATGTGGAACGATATCAGCTATACGGTAGGTGGATGGTTGTTGGCCTTTGCCGCCGTTCTCACCCTAATCACTGGTGTCGATTATTTGATGAAAGCGATGCCGTTCTTGCGTGATGACAAGCCATGAAAATTGATGTCCTATACTTTGCGTGGATACGAGAGCGGGTTGGAAAACAGGGTGAAACTGTTGACACCTCTGCCACTACGGTTGGTGAATTGGTCGCAGAACTGGTCGCAAGAAACGAGGCATACGCATTAGCCTTCTCTGATTTGGCAGTTGTGAAAGCGGCGTTGGACGAGGTTTTAGTCGATTTGGATACGCCTCTAGATAACGCACGAGAAGTTGCGTTTTTCCCACCGATGACAGGCGGGTAAAACATGGGTGTTTCTGTGCAGACTCATGATTTTGATCTGGGTACGGAAGTGGCCAGTTTACGCGCGGATGACGCAGGCGCAATTGTCAGCTTTACTGGCATGGTGCGCAATTCGCCGGATGGAACGTTGGTCGCCCTGGAATTGGAATGCTATCCATCAATGGCAACATCCGCGCTGACCGATTTAGAAAATACTGCTGTTGAACGTTGGTCATTGACTGGCTGCGTGATAATTCATCGGTTTGGTAGACTTCGCTTGGGTGATCAAATTATGATGGTCGCAACCGCAGCACCTCATCGCGGTGATGCGTTCGCCGCGGCAGAATTTTTGATGGACTATCTAAAGTGCGATGCGCCTTTTTGGAAAAAAGAACATACAAAGTCGGGATCCAACTGGGTCGAGAATAAATCTGGTGACGCAGAACGCCAACAACGTTGGACGGCGCAGAAAGACTAAGCTTTGGCGCGGCTTGTCTTGGCTTTTAATTTTTTGGTCACTTTTTCCAACTCGTTACGCAGGTCTTCAGCCTCGCGTCTTGCTTCACCCAGCCCCTCCATCGCGGCCTGCAACTCTGCATCTGATTGCGAGAGTTTGTTCTTCAATTCCCATTCCATATCGCTCAGCTCTTTAGATGACTGATCTTTTTGCAGCTCTGCTTCGTGCAAACGGTTGGCTAAATCATCAACCTCGCCCATATTGGTAGAGTTTACACGGCGCATTGATCCATAGGCCCAACGCAAGACCCAACCCGTCAGGAACGCCGAAAACAGCACCAAAGCGATGATGACCACCAATTCATTTCGATCCATATTCTATTGTCCTTCTTCGCTGCTATCAGCGCTTGTTTCTGTCATGAGGCTGAACGCGATGCGTCGGTTCGCAGCGCGGCCTTCTTCGGTGTTATTGTCGGCGATGGGTTGGCTTAGGCCATAACCTTTGGCCGAGATACCGGATGTTAAAATCCTCTGAGATATTAGCGCGCTCAACACAGATTCAGCGCGCCGCTGCGAGATGTCTTGATTTAACTCTTCGCTGCCTTGATTGTCAGTATGCCCTTCGATTTCAAACTTTGCGTCGGGGCATTTACGTAGAATATCCGCGATTTTTGTTATTGTGCTAAGACTGCTTTCATCGATGCGCGCTGATGAGGGTGCGAATTCGATCTTGTCCCTGACAAGAAGCGCTGAAATACCGCGCGCGCATTCTTGTGGTGTTGGAACCTCGTCAATTTCAAACAGGTTTTCGTCAAATTCTACATCGATGCTGTAATTCCCTTTGCCACCCAGCCGCGTGGCCAGCGCTCGGGTTACTTCGGCGGGAATCGTTGGCTTGGCACCTGTGCCCTTAATTTCCACAATATCTTCGCGAACAACGGCACTGCCGTGATGCATTTTAGATAGCGCCTCTAGACCAGCCAATATGCGCAGGGGCCAACCGCCTGGCAGATTATCGTCCACGCGGGTTTGCAAAAATACTTTTTCGTTCCCGAATAGGGATCGCGCGTATGTGTCAGTTGCCTCTTTGGTTGACTGTGATGGGACGCGTCCGCGTAGCTGCACGATGCCTTCGGGGCTTTTTGTTGCGATAAATTCTGGTGCTGCCAGCCCGCCTTCGGTCCCGTCCGAAATGATCTTTGGTGGAAGCACGGCGTGTAGTGAGAAAAGGTCTGGCAACGCGTTCTCCAGCTTGCCAACAACCGTGTCAAAGGTTGCTTGGCTGACCAGATCAGTTGCCACTAAGGATACGTCGGAATCTGTAAAAGTTAGCGATCCACCGCCCAGTTCAGTCAACGCGCTGATGCCTTGCTTAATTGCCTTTGCCCATTCTGTTGTGGGAACGCCCAAGCCAATCGCGCAATTCGGCGCACCCTCTAGACCGGCCTCTTTTGCGGCTAACAAGATTTTACGCTTGGTCAATTCGGTGTCAGCAGAGCAGGCTATCAATGCCGTACGCCCGGCATCAATACTCATCCGAAATGAAAACGGTGAAATCACTGGGCGAGGGGATGATATTTGCATGATCAACTGCACGCCATCAGGTTTGCTTGATCTAAGAAACCGTTCGGAGCTTTTCTTCTCTCCCAGCGATTCTGTGACAGCGGTGATAATGACCTTGCCCTCTGTCACACTGATCTTCGACCTTGGCATTTTATCCAAGCTTTCTAACCCAAATTGCAAAGAGGTGCGCCATAGATCACTGACTGGGTGATCAGCGGTTTCCAGCATGTCCGCGACTTGTGTGCTTTCCGACAACTGATTTGCAAACTTCAAAATTTGCGCGCGACCTGTGGATTGCGGGATCAAACCGATCAAAGAAATCCGATCATCGTTACGCAACATTTCCAAGCTAAACTCGGGTGGTTCAAAAGTTTTAGTTTTGGCAATTATGATTTTATCTACGACTCGGTTGATTTGAACAGTCGCACCCAGCGTCTCTAGCGCTTCGAAACGGCTGCCCTCGTCGGGCGCCAATCCAGACAGGTAAACATTGATACCATCGGCACGAACAGTCGACCATTCATGCCCTGCGTCAACCAAGGCGTCGGTCACCAAATTTTCTGTGTAGGTTTCTAGTGTTTCGACAGCTTTTGTCGCTAAAAAATAGCTACCTACCCCAGCAAGGGTAAAGCATATAAGACCGAACAAAATTGCGAGACGGTACATAAGAATGAGCCTTGTTTGCGTGCGTTACCATCATTAGGTCAGGCGCGAAGTTTAATCAACCCAAGCCAAGGGCATGGTCGGCAAGAATCGCCGCCCCTAATCCTAGCACGATTATTAGACCCGCATCACGGTTCGAGCGGAATAGTTTCAAGCACATTTCTGGGTTCTCTTCATCAAGCATGCGCAATTGCCAGGTCAAATGCCAACCAAATGCCCAAAGGCTCGCGACCGCGATCAGCGTTGATATGACGTGGATATCGGGCTGAAACGCGGCTACCACAGTGCATGCAAACGCGGACAAAGCCAGCATCATAAACCAGTACAGCCAGTTGCGAACTTTGTCAGCGAATAATCTAGCGGTGGATTTCACCCCGATCAACGCATCGTCTTCTTTGTCTTGAAGTGCATAAACCGTATCATAGAACAGTGTCCACATGATACCTGCGGCATACAGAAAAACCGGCGCCCAAGACAGGCTGCCAGTGTGTGCAGCCCATCCCATCAATGCGCCCCAATTGAACGCCAACCCCAAAAAAATCTGCGGCCACCACGTGAAGCGTTTGGCGAACGGATAGATTGCCACCAAGATAAGTGATGCAGCCCCTAGCAGGATTGAAAACGTGTTGAAGGTTAATAAAATGATGGCACCGAATGCGATTTGCAATCCCATCCAAGTCAAGGCTTGTTTCACTGTAACTTGCCCAGACGGCAAGGGGCGCGACTTTGTTCGTTCGACCTGACCGTCAATATGGCGATCCGTGATGTCGTTCCAAGTACATCCCGCCCCGCGCATCACGAACGCGCCAATCGGAAAGGCAATAAACAGCCACACATCATATTGGCTGGGCGCATTGCCACTTGCCCAGATGGCCAAAAGCAGGCTCCACCAGCACGGGATCAACAACAGCCACGTCCCAGCAGGGCGATCTGCACGTGATAGACGCAGATAAGGGCGTGACCACAAGGGACAAAAACGATCAACCCAATTCGCCTCTGTTGCATCACTTACACGGATATCTGCATTTTTTGCAGGCTTGGCTTGTGTCTTGTCCGTTGGATTGGTCATAAAGGCCCTATGGCATATTCGGCAAAAATTAGGCTCTTTGTAGACGCGGACTTGGGCGATGGGCAATCACTTTCGTTGGATGCCAAGCAGGCGCACTATCTGTTCGGTGTGATGCGGATGAAGGTAGGCGAGCCAGTTTTACTTTTTAATGGGCGCGATGGCGAATGGTTGGCGACAGTTACCGAAGCGCGTAAAAAGGCGGGTGTTCTAACGTGTGAACGCCAGACCTTAGAACAAGCGATGCCTCCTGATTTGTGGTTGCTATTCGCCCCAATCAAGAAAACTCGAACGGACTTTATTGTTGAAAAAGCCACCGAACTTGGCGTGGCGAAAATTCAACCTGTGCAGACTGAATTCACAAATTCAGATCGTGTAAATAAAGATCGATTACAAGCACATGCGATAGAAGCTGCAGAACAGTGTGGTGGTATATATGTACCGCCGGTTGAGAAACTGTTGCCCCTAAAGACAGTTCTTGCTAACTGGCCAGCAGATCGCACGTTAATATTTTGCGATGAAACATCCGCCGGTACCGCTAGCTCGTCATTGGCGGGTGAGCAGGTCGGAAAGTGGGCGATTTTAATAGGGCCAGAAGGCGGATTTTCAGCACCGGAAGTCGAATTTTTAAAAGGTTTGGAAAAGGTTAAGGTAATGAGCTTGGGGCCAAGAATTTTACGTGCAGATACAGCAGCGGTTGCAGCAATCACCTTGTGGCAAAACACGCTGGGCGACTGGGCATGAATTTTATCCGTCCAGAATTGCAAGCATTGATGTGGCGCTGGCGCGAGGTGGCATTGCTGGTTTCGATTATTTTGATAAGCGTTTATTTCTTTGTAACTGGGGCGGGTTTGATCCGCGTCATCACCATCGGATTGATCATTATTGGATTGGCATTCCTCTATCCTGCCATCCGACAGGCGCGCGCGGTCAGCCCGACAGTTAGCGTCGGGGTTGTAGAGATCACCGAACGTCGCATTCGTTATTTGGGACCCGAAACGGGGTCTGAAATATCCGCAAATGATTTGGACATGGTGCAAATAGAATCGCGCGACGAAAACGACACATCGGGCGAAGTGACATGGGTCTTCACCGATATTTATGGACAATCCATGCTTATTCCGTCAGGCGCTGAAGGTGCGCGTGCGTTACTGGATGCGGTGTCATCCTTGCCCGGTGCCGATTTGGACGCAGTGGTGCGTGCTATGGGCTATCCCCAACGCACCTTGTTCACGATTTGGAAAAAATCAACTTAATCCAACAGCGATCCCTTGCGTGTGGATTGCCGCTTTGATTAAGTCGGGGCGAACCCAACCGTGAATTGGAATTTATATGTCGATCCCTCAGTCTGGTGGTGGCCCCATCGAGAACCGCAACCAGCTTGCTGAATACCTGGAAGACGGCAACAAGCCCAAACAAGATTGGCGCATTGGTACCGAACATGAAAAGTTCGGTTATTGCAAAGATAAGATGTTGCCACTGCCGTACGAAGGGGCCTGTTCGATTCAAGCCATGCTTGAAGGATTGCGCGACGAGTTTAATTGGGCGCCAGTATTAGAGGCGGACAAATTAATTGGTCTGGTTAAGGACGGCGCAAATGTTTCACTGGAACCGGGTGGACAATTGGAACTGTCAGGCGCGCCTTTGGAAACAATTCATGAAACCTGCGACGAGGTGAATGTCCATTTGCGCGAGGTGCAAACAATTGCCGACCGCATTGGCGCTGGGTTTATCGGTCTGGGTGCTGCCCCAATTTGGACCCATGATCAGATGCATATGATGCCCAAAGGGCGATATCGTTTGATGACGGATTACATGGGTCGTGTTGGCACGCATGGTACACAGATGATGTATCGGACCTGCACTGTGCAAGTTAACCTTGATTTCGCATCAGAGGCAGACATGGTCAAAAAATTCCGCGTGGCACTTGCACTGCAATCGGTCGCTGTGGCGCTGTTCGCTAATTCGCCGTTTTTTGAAGGCAAACCAAATGGTCACAAAAGCTGGCGCTCACGGATATGGCGCGACCTTGATCCTGCGCGCACGGGCACATTACCGTTCGCGTTCGAGGATGGAATGGGGTTCGACCGTTACGTTGATTACGCTTTGGATGTGCCGATGTATTTTGTCTATCGCGATGGCAAATATATCGACGCACTGGGGCAATCCTTCCGTGATTTCCTAAAGGGTAAATTGCCTGCCTTACCAGGTGAAATTCCTACATTGTCTGATTGGGCAGATCATTTAACCACGATCTTTCCAGAGGCACGGATCAAGAAGTTTATGGAAATGCGCGGGGCAGATGGTGGCCCTTGGCGTCGCATTTGTGCGCTGCCAGCGTTTTGGGTTGGCTTGCTTTATGATCAATCCTCGTTGGATGCCGCTTGGGATATTTGCAAAGACTGGGATCTAGAAACCCGTGAGGGGTTGCGGGTCGCTGCATCTGTTGATGGGTTGCAGGCACAAGTCGGTGATATCAAAATGCTGGATTTGGCACGCCGTGTTCTAGATTTATCCGCCGCAGGCTTAACTGCACGTGCGCGGTCAGGTGCCGGTGGACTGGTCCCAGACGAGGTGCATTTCTTGAATGCACTGCAAGAGGATTTGGATCAAGAACGCACTCCAGCAGATGAATTGTTGGCGAAATATCATGGCGAATGGCAAGGTGATTTGTCCAAAATCTACGCCGAATATAGTTACTAATAAAAAACCCAGCCGCATGCGGCTGGGTTTCAAATGCCTGTTCGGCGCGTTGGCTAGTAGTTGTTACCGTCGTCAACGCTGTCCATTGCCCAGAATACGATCAAGACGATCAGGCCAATTAGGCCGATCAATGGGATGATTGTCAGCAGCAATAACAGCTGCCACCAGCCCGATCGATTGGTGTCGTGCAAACGGCGTGACCCAGCAGCCAGCATCGGGATGTACATTGCAATTGTAATGATCAACCAGACCAAACCGCCGATACCAAAGTTCAAACCAGATGATGCCTGTGGATTTTCAAAGTCGATTGTTGCGAACATAGAGCCCATCAAAAGACCCCCAATCACGAAACCCACGACAGTGATAAACAATATAAACCACCAAAATTCAGACCGCGATGCGCGCCCCGAAAATGTGAAATATTTCTCTAGTAAACAGGTTTTGACTGCCTCGACAAAATTCATTTTAGTCCCCTTTTTTTCCAATTTTTGGTTCTTGATTGTTAACTAATCTTTTGATGTTTGCATGATGCCGCACCCAGATTAAAAAGGCTAGCAAAATAGAGACGGCCATAAAATGTGGTTTGTCGAACACAGACATCCAAATAAAGACGGACGCCGAACAAGCCAGTGCAGCGAGTGAAGAGATGCGGAATACGGCGGCCGTGACCAGCCATGTCAGACACGCGGCAACACCAACTGGAAAGCTCAGCGCCAATACGGTGCCAAGGAAGGTTGCGACTCCTTTGCCACCCCTAAAGCCTAGCCAGATCGGAAAGCAATGCCCCAAAAACGCGAACAAGCCAGCGATCTGCGCGGCAGTTTCGCCAATTAATGCATTGGCGATCAAGACAGCAAACCCGCCTTTTCCAGCGTCCCCAATGAGGGTCAGGGCGGCGGCAAATTTGTTACCAGTGCGCAAAACATTGGTGGCTCCGATATTGCCGGAACCGATCTGGCGCAAATCACCAAGGCCAAACAGTTTCGCACAGACAATGCCGAAAGGGATTGATCCCAGAAGATAGGCAAAGGTGGCCACGACCACTGATTGCAAAAGGGTGATTTCGGACCAGATCGGCATCATCGTTCAAACACCAATTCGCCGCCGACATAAGTTTGCATAACTTGCCCTTGCATACGACGTCCATCAAAGGGCGTGTTTTTTGATTTCGATTTCAGCGTCGTGCGATCAAGAATGAATGGCTTGTCTGGGTCAAACAAAACCAGATCAGCGGGTGCATCTACGGTCAAGCGCCCTGAATCCAAGCCAAACAAGTTTGCTGGATTTAATGACAACGCGGCCCACAAGGTCGGCAAATCCATATATTCACCATGCACCAATTGAAGTGCGGCGGGCAGCAAAGTTTCTAACGCCACCGCACCTGATGCGGCGCTGTCGAAAGGTACCCGCTTGCTTTCTTCATCCTGCGGCGTGTGCATAGAACTGATGATGTCGATTAGTCCCGATGCCACTGCATCGGCCAGTGCTACGCGGTCAGTTTCGTGGCGCAAAGGCGGTTTGACTTTGAAGAATGTTGGATAGCCTTCGATGTCAATTTCATTGAGCGTCAAATGGTGGATCGATGCACCGGCTGTAATCCGCAATCCCTTGGCTTTGGCCTGCGACAGTACGTCCAGCCCTGCTTTGGTTGACAACTGGTCAATGTGAACGCGTGCGCCTGTCATCTCGATCAAGGCGGCATCGCGATCCAGTTGGATACGTTCGGCCATTGGGGAAACTGCGGGCAGGCCCAACTTGGTCGCCAGCGCACCTGATGTGGCCGATGCGCCCGCAGACAATTGCGGCTCTTGAGCGTGGGTGATGACCAGCGCATTCAATGAATTGGCATAGGTCAAACAACGCGAGAAAATCTTGATGTCAGTGACCACATGGTCACAATCGGTAAAGGCCACCGCACCGGCATCCTGCAAGAACCCAATCTCTGCCATCTCGCGCCCTGCGCGGCCGCGGGTCAGCGATGCCATGGGTAACACGCGTACTATGCTGGCCGCGCTGGCGCGGCGTTTGATGAATTCCAGGCTTTCAGGTGTATCGACGGACGGCACTGTGTCTGGGCGAATAACCATTGTGGTTACCCCGCCAGCCGCCGCAGCACGTCCTGCGGAAGCAAAGCTTTCTTTATGACGCTCGCCAGGTTCGCAAATTTTTACACCGATATCCAAGATGCCGGGTGCAAGACACTTTCCTTCGCAATCTACGACTTGGTCGAATTTTCCTTTGGGTTCTCTGTCGGAAAATACCTGTTTGATTGCACCGTCAGCGACCAACAACGCGCCTATTGTGTCAGTTCTTGCCTCTGGATCGATCAGACGGGCGTTGGAGAAAAGTATGTTCATTTTTTGCGCCCCGTTAATTCTTGGCGAACTTGCGCAGCATTGGCCACGCCAACCAAATTCTGGCTAAGCCCAAAACGCCCTGTGAAGCGAACCGTTGATCCAAATCCTTGGATCCGTTTAAGCGAAGACAGCAGGGTTGGTGTGCGCCCTTTGACATAGATGGCTCGATCAGTGATCAACCATTCTTGACGGCAATACATCGTAAACACGAGAGCTACTCCAAACAGCGTCATAGCCCCCAGCAACAAAGCAGTGTTTTGTGTCATAGACACACCAATCAGCGGGGCTGCGAAGATGCTTAAAATGATAAAGCCGGCGGAAAAGCATACGTTTTTTTTCAACCAAGCATCCAACGTGAAACGACCTGTAAAAATCGTCTTCTCAGTCGCGGCTAAAACTGGCGGCCATTCTTTGGATGGTTGAAATTTTGTGGCTTCTTCTACCAGCTCGTCGAATTGCTTGCTGCTCATACCATCACCCCTGACGGTTTTTTGCGGCGGTGATTGGCCAATAAGTCCATCGCGGCCATACGCACGGCGACACCCATTTCTACCTGTTCTTGGATCACAGAGCGCCCAATATCGTCGGCTATGTCACCATCGATTTCAACACCACGGTTCATTGGGCCAGGATGCATCACAATCGCATCTGGTTTCGCGTTCGCCAGCTTGGCCGCATTTAGCCCCCAACGATGATAGTATTCCCGCTCTGACGGGATAAAAGCGCCGTCCATACGTTCGCGTTGCAGACGCAGCATCATCACAACATCGACGTCTTTTAGACCTTCATCCATATCTTCGTAGATTTCGACGCCGAACAAATCGATCCCAGCAGGAAGCAAGGTTTTTGGTGCGACCAGACGAATTCGGCTTTCCATTTTATTCAACAAAAAAATGTTCGATCGCGCGACACGGCTATGCGCAATATCGCCACAAATGGCGACATTCAGACGGTGTAATCGTCCTTTGGACCTACGGATTGTCAACGCATCCAACAATGCCTGCGTCGGATGCTCGTGTCGGCCATCGCCGGCATTCAGGACCGCGCATTTCACCTTTTGCGCCAACAGATCAACCGCACCACTTTCAGGGTGCCGAACGACAAGCAGATCGGGGTTCATTGCGTTCAAAGTCATTGCCGTATCGATCAGGGTTTCACCCTTTTTGATCGAAGACGCACCCAACGCCATGTTGATCACATCAGCGCCCATTCGTTTGCCTGCAATCTCAAAGCTCGACAGTGTCCGTGTAGAGTTCTCGAAAAACATGTTGATCTGGGTTTTGCCCGCCAACGCGTCAGATCGTTTTGCAGATTGGCGGTTCAGATCAACATATTGATCGGCAAGGTCTAAGATGGAATTGATATCGGGAACAGATAGATGTTCGATGCCTAAAAGATGCTCGGCAGAAAAATCCATATCCAATCCCTTATTTTCGCGTGTTATATCAGCGCTTTTGCATAAGACAAGAGTTTACGTCAGCGGGTCGACCTCATATCCTGTTAACACCTTATACAGAGATTCTGTTGAACCATGCCAGAGATGCTTGATTATTTTGCCGCAAAAGCCGCATTAGAGTGGCAGTTCGAGCTGGGCGTGGACGAGGCGATTTGCGAACTTCCGCAGAATCGCTATGCCGAAGACGCAAAGAAACCCGCGTTCAAGATGGGAAAAGCATCAAACATCGCGCCGATGGCGTCTGTTCCGAATATCTTTCCCGCTAAAGAAGCCGCACCCGATGTTGCGCGTTTACTGGCCGCTAAGTGCGCTGATCTGGATGAACTGCGCAATGCCATGGCGGTGTTCGAACTGTGCATGTTAAAAAAGGGCGCCAAGAATATGGTGTTCGCGCAAGGTTCGCCAAAGTCCGATATCATGGTCGTGGGTGACGTTCCTGACAGACAAGAGGATCAGTTGGGCATACCGTTTCAAGGGGAAAAGGGCACGTTGCTTGACAATATGTTTGCCGCGATTGAACGCACGCGGTCTGGCGAAGACGCCAACACGGGTCTGTACGTTACGAATGTGATCCCCTGGCGCACTCCGCAAGATCGCGAGCCAACCGCGGATGAGATCGAAATGTTGAAACCATTTTTACAAAGACATGTGGAATTGGCCGAACCAAAAGTGTTGGTGTTGATGGGAAATACGGCATGCCAAGCGGGCTTGGGCAAAGCCGGCGTTACCCGTTTGCGCGGCGCGTGGGTCGAGGCATTTGGTGTGCCAACATTACCGATGTTCCACCCGTCCGCGTTGTTGCGTGATCCCTTGAAAAAACGCGATACATGGGCCGACCTTTTGGCGATCAAAACAAGATTGGTGGATTGACATGGCCATCGATGAAACACGCAAGTTTATCCCGATCCGCATCGCGGTTCTGACCGTGTCGGATACACGAGAATTGGCTAATGATAAGTCAGGCGATATCCTGGTGGCGCGTTTGACGGGATCTGGTCATGAATTAGCAGATCGCAAAATTGTCGAAGATGACCGTGGACTGATCGCCGCCCAACTAAGCGCGTGGTGCAACGACCCGAGCATCGACGCTGTGATCAGCACTGGCGGCACAGGTCTGACCGGGCGCGATGTTACCGTCGAGGCGCACCGCGATGTGTATGAAAAAGAAATTGATGCGTTCAGCACTTTGTTCACCATGATCTCGTTTGAAAAAATCGGCACCTCTGCGGTGCAGTCGCGCGCGTGTGGCGGTGTTGCCAATGGCACTTATCTGTTCGCATTGCCGGGTAGCCCGGGGGCGTGCAAAGATGGCTGGGATCAAATCCTGTCCCTACAGTTTGATGCACGACATATGCCGTGTAATTTTGTAGAAATCATGCCGCGTTTGACCGAGCGTGTTAAACGCAGATGAACGACACTGATTTTCACCTGATATCAGACTTATGGTCAGACAGCGCTGTATCCGTCACTTCAATCATTTTGCAGGACAAATTGGGACGTGTTGTTAGTCAACTGCGTGATGATTTCGATGGGCTTGGCGGGCGCGGAAAGTGGGGTATGTTTGGTGGGCATGTTGAAGCAGGCGAGACACCGGCCCAGGCGGCCATCCGCGAGTTGGCTGAGGAAACCAATATAAATGCTGAGGCGACAGATATCGCGCCTTTCGTTAGGTTGGTGCCAGTGCAAGGCTATCAAGTGCGTCACTATATTTATACCTTGAACCGATCCATCGAGTTGCACGAGATTGCAGTGAGCGAAGGCGCGGGATTTGCGGCGTTGAATGCAAGGCAATTGGCCCAGTTTGACCTGATTCCATCTGCAAGGATGATATTTGATCATATGAATAATCTCGGGCAACTTGCGCAATAGCGACGGAACGCTAGATTATGTACGTATAACCTAATGAACTAGGACAATATTAATGCGATTCTTGACCCGCAGCTTGATGGCAATGTGCCTGTTGTTTGTAACGCTAGGTGTTCTTGGCCTTGCCGGCAAAACGCTGTCCGATGCAATGATCGCGAAGAAAGAAAATGCGTCAAAGCCGCGTGCCGCACGTGAACGCGTTTTCGCAGTTAACGTGGCACCCATAAAATTTCAGGACGTCGCACCTGTCATCACCACCTTTGGTGAAGTGGTCAGTGGTAAAACGCTTGAGTTGCGTGCGCGTGGCGCTGGGTCATTGGTGATGTTGTCACCAAACTTTCGCGACGGTGCAAGAGTGAGCAAAGGCGATCTATTGTTTCAATCGGATCCAGCGGCATTAACGGCGGCAATGCAATTGGCGCAGGCCGAATTATCTGAGGCACAGGCTGAATTGTCCGAGGCTAAAGCCGCGCTAATTCTGTCGCAAGATGAGCTGGCCGCCGCGCGCGAACAGTCCGAATTGCGCCAACAATCATTACGTCGTCAAGAATCTTTGCGAAAACGCAAAGTCGGTACGGAATCCGCATTGGAAACGGCTGAACTATCAGCCTCTTCTGCCAAACAAGCGGTGTTGGCAAAGAGGCAGCTGTTGGCCAATGCGCAGTCACGGATTAACCGAGCAGAGATCGCGCTTTCTCGTCGCCAGATCAATTTCAACGAGGCTGAACGCAAGCTAAATGACACCAGTGTCTATGCGGAGTTTGATGGAGTTTTATCTGATATCACTGCCGTGCTTGGTGGCTTGGTAAACACAAATGAACGTCAAGGTATGCTGATAGATGATTCAGCTTTGGAAGTTTCATTTCGCATATCCTCAACGCAGTTCGCAAATATCAGCGCGGCAGAAACTGGGATCGCCGGGGCAAAAGTTGACGTTGCTTTCACAGGCTTGGAAAAGCCCATTAAAGCCACCATCGACCGCGTCAGCGCAGCCGTCGGCGAAGGTCAGACCGGACGTGAATTGTTTGCGAAGCTGGAACAAGGAATTAATTCTGGGT
Source organism: uncultured Amylibacter sp. (assembly GCA_937944065.1). Lineage (GTDB taxonomy): Bacteria > Pseudomonadota > Alphaproteobacteria > Rhodobacterales > Rhodobacteraceae > Amylibacter. The sequence goes on from CALDZS010000102.1 coordinate 24,539, forward strand.
TACGCCCTGGCGACTTTGTTGCCGTTTCGATTACAGAACCAATTATGTCCAACGTCGCATTGGTGCCGTCTGCGGCGGTTAGTTCGACTGGAGAGTTATTGTTGGTTGGTGAAAATAATAGGCTAGAAACCGCGAACGTTCGCATTCTACGCAAGCAAGGCAATAGTGTTTTGATTACGGGCGAAGGGATCGATGGGCGGCAATTGGTGCAAGAGCGTGCGCCTCAATTAGGCGATGGCATTCGCATCGAACCTCGGTCAACTGACACACCGATACTGACCAAACAGGAAACGGTGAAGCTGAGCGCGCAAGAGCAAGCACAAATGATCGCCGCTGTGAAGGCGGGTGGAATGCCACAAAACGTCAAAGATCGCATATTGAAGAACCTCGAAACGGGCGAGTTGAAAAAAGCAAGTTATGACCGTTTGAAATCTCGCCTTGGAGACACGAACGATGCGGGCGTGGAAGAAGTGACGGTGAAGTTGAATGCGGATCAGCAGGCGAAGTTAAAGGCCTTTGTTACGGAAAACGCAAGCATTCCCGCCGCCGCCAAGGATCGTATGCTGGCAAGCATTGCATCAGGATCGATGCCAAAGAAAATGTATGATCGTCTAACCTCCAATATGGGGGGCTAACCAGAATGGTACGCCAGGTTGGAAAGCGAGCGGGTGGGATATTATCCTATTTTACACGCCACAAAACTGCGGCGAACCTGTTGCTGGTGATCATGTTGGTGGTCGGGCTGGTATCCACCACACAAATTAGATCGCAATTTTTTCCAGACGTGATTCTCGACAGTGTGACGGTGAGCGTCAAATGGGAGGGGGCTGGCCCAGAAGATGTGGATAGCGGCGTGATTGCTTTGCTAGAACCAGCTTTGCTGGCGGTTGAAGGCATCGAAAGTACGTCTTCATTTGCTAACGAAGGCCGCGGCACGATTCGGATGGAGTTCGAAAGCAACTGGGATATGGCGCGCGCTGCCGATGATGTGAAGGTTGCTGTGGACAGCGTTTCAGGCCTGCCAGATGGGATCGATGATCCTGTGGTTCGGCGCGGTGCTTGGCGTGACAGGGTCACGGACGTCATCATTCACGGTCCCGTCTCACCAGATCAATTGGGTCGCTTTTCAGACGAGTTCGTTGGACGACTTTTTTCCGAAGGTGTGACGCGTGCCACCATTCGCGGTGTGTCAGCGCCTGATATCGAAATAACCGTATCGCAGCGCGATATGATTCAAAACGACGTCACATTATCTCAGATCGCGTCTGTGATCGCAGAAGAAGCAGAAGCTGATCCTGCGGGCGACGTTGCGGGTGGTTCAGCGCGCGTGCGCACAGGTGTCGCGAAACGATCCGTTGAGACGATAGAGCAGATTGTGATCCGATCCAACACCGATGGATCAAAGTTGCGGATCGGTGATGTGGCGCAGATTAGTCAGACCAGCATCGATGCCAAACGATCCTACTATGTCGGTGATAATCCGGCCGTTTCAATCCGTGTCGACCGCGCCGATCAGGGCGACGCAATCAAGATGCAAGCGATTGTGCAAACAGTCGCAGACGAGATGGAATTAATCTTACCTGCTGATGTTCAAATCGAATTGATCCGCACCCGTGCACAGGCAATTTCTGATCGCTTATCTTTGTTATTGGAAAATGGGCTGTACGGATTGGCGTTGGTGATCGGGTTGTTGTTCTTATTCCTGAATGCGCGCACGGCTTTTTGGGTCGCTCTTGGTATTCCGGTAGCGATGTTCGCGGCGGTGGCATTAATGTATGCATCTGGTTTGACCCTGAACATGATTTCATTGTTCGGACTGATCATAACGCTTGGTATTGTCGTCGATGATGCCATTGTGGTTGGCGAACACGCTGATTACCGAGCGCGACGATTGGGTGAAGATCCGGTGACCGCATCCGAAAATGCCGCTATCCGCATGGCGCCGCCGGTGTTTTCAGCAACCATCACAACCATCATCGCGTTCTGGGGGCTGACCTTGGTCGGTGGACGTTTTGGCAGTTTGATCGCCGACATCCCCTTTACAGTGATCGTCGTTTTGATTGCGTCGTTGGTCGAGTGCTTTATCATATTGCCCAATCACATGAGCCATTCGGTCGGCATCAGGAATGGCGTAAAATGGTACGATTATCCCAGCCACTATTTCAACATTGGATTTAGTTGGTTCCGCCGAGTGATGTTTCGTCGATTTATGAAACTGATACTGGCGCTGCGGTATCCAGTATTTGCGGGTTTAATCCTGCTGTTGATGTCGCAAGCGACGCTGGTTATCAGCGGGAAAATTCCGTTTCGATTTATCAATCTGCCCGAACGTGCATCGATATCTGGGAATATCGCGATGCTATCGGGTGCAACGCGCGCTGATACAGAAGTCATGGTGCAAGAGTTGCAACGCGCCGTGAAGGCAACGGCGAAAACTTTTGAGGATAAACACGGTACTAACCCCGTGATTTTCGCGATGGGCGAAGTTGGTGGATCGTCGGGGCGTGGGTTGTCGGGTGTTGAAAACAAAGACACCGATTTGCTGGGGTCAATTTCCGTCGAGCTTATCGATATCGATAGCCGCCCTTATTCATCGTTCACATTTATCGGCGCTTTGCAGGACGAGGTGCGCGATCATCCCTTGTTGGAAATAATCAGCTTTCGCGGATTTAGATTTGGCCCCGGTGGTGACGCTTTGGACGTCCAATTTATTGGTGCAGACTCAACAGTCTTGAAGGCCGCGGCCGAAGAGTTAAAAACGCAACTGGGCAAATTTTCCGAAGTGTCAGCAGTCGAAGATGACCTGTCTTATGACAAACAGGAGTTGGTGCTGGATTTGACGCCGCAGGGCGCTGCACTTGGGTTTACGATCGATAGCATTGGCCGCGAATTACGTAACCGTCTGAACGGTATCACCGCCGCTTCATTCCCTGTTGGCGCACGAACTTCAGAGATTATTGTCAGCCTGCCCAGTGCAGAGGTGGGCGCTGATTTCCTAGAGACAACACAACTTCGCACCCCGGCGGGGGAATATGTGCCGTTGACCGACATTGTCTCTGTCCAAACGCAGATAGGGTTCTCGACTGTGTTGCGTGAAAACGGATTGCGTTTGATGTCTGTCACGGGGGACATTTCAGAGGATAATCCAGACCGCGCCGCGCAAATCATGGAAGAGCTTAACAAGCAAATCCTGCCGCGGATTGCAACAGATTTCGGGGTGGAATGGCGCCTTTCTGGCCAAGCGGAGCAAGAAAAAGAATTCCTGTCAGATGCGGCAATTGGGTATTCATTGTGCTTGTTGGGAATATACCTGACACTGACGTGGATATTTGCCAGTTGGACGCGTCCCATCGTGGTGATGGCGGTAATTCCTTTTGGTATGATCGGTATGATTTATGGTCACCATGTTATGGAAGTGCCTTTATCGATGTTCTCTATCGTAGGGGCAATTGGGATGAGCGGGATAATTATTAACGATTCAATTGTGCTGGTCACAACTGTCGACGAGTACGCAGAAAACCGTGGGTTGGTGCCCGCGATTATTGACGCTGCCTCAGATCGTTTTCGTCCAGTGTTGCTGACTACGTTGACGACGGTATTGGGGTTGTTACCGCTACTATATGAAAGCTCAGCACAGGCAGAGTTCTTAAAACCTACGATCATCACACTGAGCTTTGGTTTGGGATTTGGCATGTTCCTCGTGTTGTTAATTGTACCTGCTTTACTGGTGATGCAACGGGATGTTGGACGCTTGTTTAAATCTTATCGACGGGGGTTGTTTAATTCCCATATGCGTCTGGTTGATCGCGGCATTCTGATCGCCGCAACGCTCGCTGGGATGGGCGCCTTTGCGGCAACCGTGGGCAAGTTTGCCATCACGGGCACCACGTCGACCATTGTGAACTTCGCCATGCAAGCCAGCGGAATTGGGTCGTTAGGTGTCGCCACGATGCTGGTCTTGATCATGCTGTTATTGGTCATCGTGCTATGTGTATATGTAATATTTGCAGTGCTGAATATGCGGTCGGATTTTCGACCTGCGGGCAGTTAACTTGCAAATTTTGACCAAAAAAGGCAGAGTGAGGATATTATGACTGATGCTCAAAGCTTAAATGGTAAATTACTAATTGCGATGCCTGGAATGCAAGATACGCGGTTTGAGAAGTCAGTGATCTACATGTGTGCACATTCCGAAGACGGTTCAATGGGGCTGATAATTAACAAACCTGTCCAAGAGCTCAGCTTTGCCGATCTTCTGTCCCAACTGGGAATTAAACCAGCCCGTCCAATAGATGGGGTGGACGTACATTTTGGTGGACCCGTTGAACATGGGCGCGGATTTGTTTTACATTCCTCTGACTATGCTGAAGCATCAGAAACGCTGCAAGTTAACGAAGAGTTTGGCATGACAGCATCGCTAGATATTCTTGAAGACATCTCAAATGGCGAAGGTCCCGTGCAATGCTTGTTGGCGCTGGGTTATGCAGGTTGGGGGCCAGGGCAGCTAGAGGATGAGTTGCGCGCGAATGGTTGGTTGATTGCGGATGCGTCACCGAAGCTGGTGTTTAACAAAGACAATGAAGCGACTTGGCAGGCTGCAATTGAAAGTATTGGGATTGATCCAAGATTACTATCCTCAACAGGTGGAACTGCCTAAGGCCGCGGCGCTGCGGCGCGATCCAAGCGATCGTTTATGGCGACCCCCAATCCGATCATAGGAATTGGGGCAACGGCGATTGATTTTTTCCCCATCTTTTCAGACAGATCATCGGCGATGTGAAGGTAGGCGAACAGGTTTGATGCAGCTTCTGCAAGATCAGCACTGGGAGACAAATTAAGATCACCAACAACCGAACCGAAACCCAAATGGAATTGAGTTTCCGTAGCCTTTTGTCGATTCATTTCCACAAATGCATTTGGCGCATAATGCGATAATAATTGCCCCGGCGCGGTTGGTGCATCAGCATTGAATTGTGCGGTTACTGCGTGGCCCAATACCGCTTCAATTTGATCTTGGGAAATCCCACCATGACGCAACAGTGAGACATTTTTTCCCCCGCTTACAATTGTTGACTCTACACCGATCTTGCAAGCGCCTCCGTCTATTATTGCATCAATCTCGCCGTCTAAGCCGTTGATAACATGTGCTGCGGTTGTGGGGCTTATCTGACCAGAAGGGTTGGCAGATGGGGCCGCCAAGGCACCACCAAAAGATCGTAACAGTTCTTTAGCTAATGGATGATTCGGAATGCGAACCGCCACAGTTGGCAACCCTGCTGTCACTAATTCAGACAGGCCAGATTCAGCCCGAACCGGCAGAACTAAACTTAAGGGACCTGGCCAAAATGCCTCGGCCAATTTCAAAGCCACATCGGTAAAAATTGCAAATCTTTGCGCAGTATCCAAGTCAGCCACATGAATAATCAAGGGGTTAAATGACGGCCTGCCTTTGGCCGCAAAGATGCTTGCCACTGCCAATCCGTTGCAGGCATCCGCACCCAGCCCATATACGGTTTCGGTCGGAAACGCGACGATTCCACCCGCCGCAAGAATACCTGCGGCGATCGCCACGTCAGAATCTGTATTTTGCAATCGTAACGTTGCGGGCATTCGGTGCCGTTCCTTTGGGTTTGATATGGTCGGTCGCGCGCTTTTAGTATAGTCCGATTGTAATTACTAGCACGTCAGGACAAGCGCCCATGTCACAGCCGATCTTACACCCCTTCGAGGTACCACCAGCCGAGGGCGAAGCGATTGAAGTTGCAGATGGTATCTTGTGGATACGCCTGCCGCTGCCGATGGCGCTGGATCATGTGAATATCTATGCCCTGCGCGACGGCGACGGGTGGTGTATTGTCGACACCGGTTATCATTCTAAGCGCGGCGTTGAATTGTGGGAACGCCTATGCGCTGGCGTACTGGAAGGACGTCCAATAAACCGCGTTTTCCTCACGCATCATCATCCAGATCATGTGGGGATGGTTGGTTGGTTACAGACCGTGAAAGGGGCAGAGCTGTGGACAAGTCGGACTGCATGGTTGCTGTCACGGATGTTGACATTGGACACCCAAGAAATCTGGCCACCAGAAACGTTGGCGTTCTATAAAGGCGCTGGGATGGATGCGGATTTGTACGAAGCGCGCCGTGCGTCTCGTCCGTTTAACTATTCCGATATCGTGTATCCAATGCCCTTGGGTTTTCGCCAAGTGAACGAGCAAGAAGTTATCACGATCGGAGATCGTGATTGGATTGTACGCATGGGCGACGGCCACGCGCCAGAACAGGCAACATTATGGTGCGAAGCGGATAACATCGTGATCGCAGGTGATCAGATTTTGCCACGCATCTCGCCCAATATCGGGGTCTATCCAACCCAACCGATGGCTGATCCGTTGTCCGAATGGCTGACAAGTTGCGAGAAATTTGCAAAAGTCGCCAATGAGGATCAGTTGGTTTTGGGTGGTCATAAGTTGCCGTTCACTGGACTGCCGACGCGGTTACGTCAGTTGATCGATAATCATCACGGTGCGTTGAAGCGTTTACAGTCTCATCTTGAAACACCGCGCACTGCGGTTGGATGTTTTGACAATCTGTTCAAACGGAAAATTGGCGAAGGCGAATACGGATTGGCGATGGTTGAAGCGATTGCGCATCTGAACCACCTATTGCTACAAGAAAAAGTGATGCGTACCATGGACGCGGATGGTGTATGGCAGTGGCAGTCAGTTTGAGGATTGAGGATCGAGATGGGCACGGGAATTAAAACAACGGCAGAAGCGATCGAATCTGCAGCATTGTGCGATGCATATGCTGTTCATGTTGATAAAAAGGGGAACATAACCTCTGAAAAACCTGCGCCAGAAGGGTTCCAAGCGCCCGATTTGTCCAAAAAGTCACCTGCCGAATGGGCTTATGAGCGCATCGTTTTGTATATTAAGAAATTCGAAGAAACTTTGGACAGTGACCATGAAGTTGGCATGGGGTTTGCGGCTGGTGATGTTGGATCGTTGAAAATTCAAGGTATGGGTTATTTCGCGCCTGACGTCGTGACTTTTTATGGCGAAGATGGTGATGGGTCCAAAATGCAGTTGATACAACATGTCAGCCAACTGAATGTGATGCTGGTTGCCGAAACCAAAGCCGGCGAGCCTGAAGAGGCGCCAACCCGGATTGGTTTCAAGCTGGCGCAAGATTTGGAAGACGCGAAAAAATCCTAAACAGGACTTTGCAATTTTGTGAGTTTTGTGGAATAGACAGAAAAACTAAGAAGGATATTTGCAATGGCTAAAAACAAACACGAACATGGTTCAATGGACGTATCAGATCACCAAGCTGTTTTCGAGGGTTTCATCCGCGTAGGCACCATCATTGGTGCAGTTTCAATTGGCGTCCTGATTTTCCTGGCACTGTTTAATTCTTAATTTAATCCGCTAGGAATAGTTATGCACCGCATGAAGTCTGTGTTGGTTTTGGTATCCTTGTGCGCGCTTTCAGCATGCGCGAAATCAGTCTATGCCCCTGATATTGACGTGCAAAAGCGTGCTTATGTCAGCCCAGAACGACCTTATCTAGAACTTTGGACGATGATTAACAACAAAACGGGTGGTGGTGGTCACAGCTCGTTGGTTGTGAACGGTGGACCACAACTGGTCATGTATGACCCAGCTGGCCGTTGGTGGCATTCAACCATACCCGAACGGAATGATGTTTTGTTTGGCCTGACACCTAAGATGCAAAAACGCTATAAATCTTGGCATGCGCGCGACACACATCATGTGGTCACACAACGCATATACGTTTCTGAAGATATCGCAATGCAGGCCTATCAAGCGGCGTTAGATCAGGGCGCGTCTATGGACGCCATGTGCGCCAGCAATGTCAGCGCCTTGTTCAGTAAGATCGAGGGATTTGCGAATTTGCCAAACGCAATGTTTCCAGCGAAGCTTATGAAACGGTTTGGCGCGTTGCCAAATGTTACAACTGACAAGTATTACGAAACGGACGTTGGTAACAACTAGGCCAAAAAAGGCGCGCCCTTGATGGCGCGCCAAATTCATCATTTCACAGCGAACGTGATTTTCAATGTGACGCGGTATCCTGTCACTTTACCACCATCAACTCTCACAGACTGATCTTTGACCCAAGCCGAAGATATATTGTCTACGGATTTTGAGGCGCGTGCGACCCCCTCGCGTGCTGCATCTTCCCAAGATTTCTCGGATTCTGCCATCACTTCGATTACTTTCATGACACTCATTGGTCGTCTCCTCTATAAATGAATAGGGTTAACCTAAGCAGTCTTTGTGAAATAGCAACCAAAGGTCACAAAATGAAAAACCCCCAAGCCGTTAAGCGAGGGGGTTTGACATCAAAATCCAAAAGGACTTCTAAATTCGTTTGGTATTATAGCATACCTTCGCGTTGTAGCTTTTTACGAGCCAACTTGCGTGCACGACGAACTGCTTCAGCCTTTTCACGAGCTTTCTTGATCGACGGTTTCTCAAAATGTTGCTTAAGCTTCATTTCACGGAACACGCCTTCACGTTGCAATTTCTTCTTCAGCGCACGAAGCGCTTGGTCGACATTGTTATCACGAACCTGTACCTGCATGTGGTTTTCACCACCTTTCTAGAGTTAGAGTTGCGTAAACGCAGGAAATCGCCGTATAGCAAGGGCAAGATATCTTGTCGAGTCAGGAGTTGGCATATGAAACGCAAGACAGAAACAGATCACATCGCCGATACGCGTGCCGCACTGGTGCAAGCGGCACTGCCGCACGTGACGTTTGATGGTTGGTCAGATACCACATTTAACCTTGCAGTTACCGATGCTGATGTGGATGCAGGATTGTCCATGCAGGCTTGCCCGCGCAAAGGTCTGGATTTGGCAATTGCCTATCACCGCACCGGTGACGCTGGTTTGGCTGCGCTGTTGGCAAAGACTGATTTGGCAGATATGCGGTTTCGTGATCGTGTCGCTTACGCCATAAAAGAACGGTTGCTAGCAGCAGATAAAGAGGCGGTGCGCCGTGGCATGGCGCTGTTTGCTTTGCCGCAGAACGCACCCGAAGGTGCGAAACTATTATGGGAAACAGCCGATACGATTTGGATCGGATTGGGCGACACGTCTGATGATCTGAACTGGTACACTAAGCGGGCATCCTTGTCGGCAGTGTATTCTTCGACCGTGTTGTTTTGGTTGGGAGATACATCAGAAAATGCCCAAGACACGTGGGATTTTCTGGATCGCCGCATTGAAAATGTTATGCAGTTTGAAAAACTAAAAGCTCGCTTTAAAGACACGCCAATTGCCAAAGGGCTGAACGGTTTGTTTGACAAAGTAACGGCACCCTCAAAAACAGCGCCAGCGGATTTGCCGGGCCACATTAAAAACAGCTAAGGAATATATCATGGGATTGGGCGGAAAAATTGCCACCTATTATGAAGGCGCGTGGCACGATGAAAATCTTGCAATCATTGGTGCGGCGGATCACGCAGCGTGGCTGGGGTCGACCGTATTTGACGGGGCGCGTCAATTCGAAGGTGTGCGTCCTGATTTGATGCTGAACTGTGAACGTATCGTTGCATCGGCGCGTGTCATCGGGCTGACACCATCGATAACAGCACAAGAGATTTTTGATATAACCGAAGAGGGATGCAAACGGTTTGCGCCAGACGCTGTTTTGTACATTCGCCCCATGATGTGGGCCAAAGAAGGCACGCCAGGGATAATCGACGTTGACCCAGACAGTACAGGATTTTCGATCTGCCTAGAGGAGTTGCCGATACCAGAGATTGGTCAGTTTAATCTAGGTGTATCAGAGTTTCGCCGCCCGCGCCAAGATATGGCGCTGACGACAGCCAAAGCTGGGTCATTATACGCGAATAACGGGCGCATTATGGCGGATGCACGCCGCCGAGGTTTTTCCAATGCGCTGTCCTTGGACGTTGATGGTAATGTTGCTGAAACGGCCAGCACCAACGTGTTTTTGGTGCGCGATGGAGAGGTTTGGACACCGACACCGAACGGTACATTTTTGAACGGTTTGAATCGTCAGCGGGTGATCAAACTGCTACGTGCAGATGGATACAAGGTACACGAGGACAGTCTAACGCTAACTGATTTTGATCAGGCGGACGAAATTTTCTGCACTGGCAATATCGCAAAGATCATGCCAGTGGCGCGCTATCTTGATCGCAGTATGGGCGCGTGTCCGGTGACAATGAAAGCAAGAGAACTGTATTGGGATTTCGCCCATTCGAAAGGATCTTAAGGATTGTGATTCGTCACTTTGCCTGAACTTCGCCCCAATAAGATGTGGCCACGATATTCGCGCCGTTGAGACCTTGCGCCTTGATCTCTGCCAATATCTCTTCGGCTTTGGCATAGCTGATATTGCTGCCATAGGTCGCGGTAATCAGACCAGAATCACGTCGAAACAAGTGCAGCTTGGATGGTGCCACGGCCAATCTTTCTGCCATCCGAAGGCGAGCCGTTTTCGCGGCTTTTTCATCCCTTGTGCTGAACAAAGCCACACCATAAATGCCTGGAATATCTTTGTTTCCAGCGCGCTGAACGGCCAACATGGATTGCACTACCTCTAGGTTTGACTTGGCTAGTTTTGATCCAAGGCGCATGGCTTTTTCAAAGTTTTTTTGTGCTTTTTCGAATTGGCGCGTGGTCAGATAAGCAAAGCCAGTATTGTTATAGACCTTGGTCTTTGTTGCATCTGGCAAAGTCAAAAAGGTTGGGTTCGCCTGTTGTGTCTCGAAATTGGAAATTGCGGGATCGTACTGCTTTGTCTTCAGATATGTGTAGCCCAAAATGTTATGGATCGCTTGTTTGCTGTGATCTTCTGGAGTGGCTATTTCTGCGGCAACAGACAATGACTCGATTGCTGCGTTAAACTCTTCTAGATTTATCGCAACGCGACCAAGCTCGTAGAGCACGCAAAAATTTTGAGGAGCTTGACGATCCAGTGCTCGTAGCGCTGCTTGCGCCCTTAGATAATTTGCGTCTTCGCGCAGTTTGATCGCTTCCATCAGCGCAATATGATCGGGGGTCGAAGGGGCAAAGCCGTGATCACACCCCTCGGCAAAGGCCGTCTGTGCTGTGATGGTGAAAAATACTGCGGTGGTGATCAAGAAGTGTTTCAAAACCCGCTCTCCCGTTCTGTGGACGCACCTGGCGTGATCGCGGCGTTCCTACTGACAAGAGTTTGCTGTAAAGAGGCGACTTCGGCTTCTAGCCCACTGATAATGTCTTTGATTTTGCCGAAGTCCAAATCGACCGTTCCAGAGGGCACTTTAGTGTCACGGATCAGAATACGTTTATCTCCGCCGCCCATATCCTCTTGGCTCCATGCCAAAAATTCGCCGTTGATGCGCAGTCTCAGCTTGTCTGAGTGGCGAAAATTAATGGGGCGCGTGTCAAGGGTCAACAAAACTGTTTCGGCGCGCGGCGGAAAGAGTTGTTGAATTAACGTTTGGGAAAGACCTGCGGCCATCACCAACGCAGATAGATACATAAATCGCGTGATGGCGTCTTTTTGGGTGTTTAGAATTTCTATCGGCCGATCTGAAGTTTCGACCAGTTTCTGCAAAAGCTTGTAGGCCAGATACATCAGTATGACAGCAAAACCGACAAAACCGGTTTGTAACAAATCAACTATATTTACACCGAATAGACCTTTCATAACGTCCTCCAAGGCTGCACAAGAAAAGACATGCAACCTAAAGGAGTGTAGCAGGGGTGCGCATTATTGACTGTGACGAACCTCACGCAACCAGCGAAATGATGGGTGAACGTTACGCTGAACGCTAGCGGATAGGTGCCATGTCGGCGTTGGATAATGAACAATCGCGCATGTCAGTTCCGCAGTTGCGGAATTCTAGATCCTTGGTCAGGCAAATTCGAATCTCTTGAATACGTTTGGCTTTGCAAGTTGCCTGCATCTCAGCATCATCCAATTCAGGGTTTGCCTCCATGAACGCATCCTCAATCACTTGGGCGGGCAGGCGGATATTTTTCTTGAGTTTGCGCAGAACCTCGGGCCGATTGATCATATCATAGGCCTTGCGCGAGAGGTCGTAATACTCTTGTGCAGACAAACCAGTGCATACGCCATGCTTATTCCATTGATGCCAGGCCAGCCCCGAAGACCCCATGATATCTGTCATCGATCCTGTCAAAGACTTGGACGGGCGGCGTTCACTGGTTTTACAAAAACTAGGCCAGCCTTGCTCATACTGTGGCCAAAGCCCGTGCAGTGTGAACCCAAACCCACGCCCTGCATCGCATTGCGGCGATTTGCGGCGGTCGCCTTCGTAAGCGCACCAAGAGGGTGTCCATGACAGCGAGAGAACATAGAAATCGAAATCCCCTGCGCGCTCACCTTTGGCATGTGCGGGCAAGGCGAACAGAAGGGCAAAAATCAACACTCGAAACATCAGGGCTTTTCCTTTTGGCGATTCGGGTCTATATAGGCCAAGAATTCCCCCCTTGATACGGAAAGTTCATCGGCCAAAGCGGCTGATACCGGATTCTCGGAACGGGACAGTTGCATCTAAGAGGACGTAAATCATGGCTCTACCAATTATGGCAAAAGCAACCGCTGTTTGGCTGGTTGATAATACAACACTGACCTTCAAGCAAATCTCTGATTTTTGTGGTCTGCACGAGTTGGAAGTGAACGGCATCGCTGACGGTGAAGTGGGTATCGGCATTAAGGGTTTCGACCCGATCGCGAATAACCAACTGACCAAAGAAGAGATCGCAACGGCAGAGGCTGACCCGATCCACAAGTTGCAGTTGATGTATAATGCAGCCGCTGTAGGCGAAGAAAAGCGCCGTGGTCCGCGCTACACACCGTTGTCAAAGCGCCAAGACCGCCCAGCGGGTATCCTGTGGCTGGTAAAATTCCACCCAGAACTGACAGACGGTCAGATTTCCAAGTTGGTTGGCACCACCAAACCAACGATCCAAGCCTTGCGCGAGCGCACCCATTGGAACATCAACAACATCACCCCGATTGATCCAGTCGCGTTGGGTTTGTGTAAACAGTTGGAATTGGACGCGGCTGTTCAAAAGGCTGCTAAGAAGGCGGCTAAAGACGGCACGACAATGTCTGACGAAGATCGTGCGAAATTGGTTAGCACAGAGCAATCGTTGCACATGCCAGCAGAGCCGAAGATCCCTGCTGCACTGGCCGGTTTGGAAACTTTCAGCCTAAACAATGATGACGCTGAAAAGTCAAAAGAAGCGGTAATTGATGCGGACAACCTGTTCAATCTGCCAGACGCCGACGAAGACGACGATTAAGCAATACTGAATTCTGCCGCGCAGAACCTAATGCGCGGCAGTTTCTATTGGGTCGATCAGTGTGCGTCCACCGTCGACGGTGATGATTTGCCCGGTCATAAAGCTGGCGCTGTCAGATGCTAAAAACTCTATCACATCTGCTGCTTCTTCGGCTTCGCCTATGCGCCCCATTGGGGTGATGTCGGTCATAAGCTCGCGTAGATTTTCATCTTCTCCCAATGCTGTTTCTAGGCTGGCGCTAAGCACCGAACCAATAGCGACTGCATTAACCCGTATGCGTTGCTTTGCGAAACTAATGGCCAAGGAACGGGTCAATTGGTTCAGCGCCGCACATGACACTGAATAAGCCAGCAGCGAAGGGTGTGTGCGATCGGCCGCGATAGAACTGAGGTTCACGATTGAACCGATGCTGCCTTCGCTGATGCCTTCTGCGTCTTCTTCTTGCTGAATGAACCGTTTTGCGATCAGTTGCGACAGACGAAGATTTGCCAGAACGTTTTGTTTGAACATCGCTTCAAAATTGTCGTAGCGCGGTTCCAACGCTTTGGATGCAAGAACCTGACGCGATGCGTTGATCAAGATATCCACGCGGTCAAACTCGTCCACAGTTGCAGATAGAAGATTTGCCAACGTTAGCTTTTCACGCAAATCCCCTGCGAAATAAGACACGCGAAGATCCGTAGCGGTCAGCCGCTCACATTCTTCAACCAGCTTATCTTCATCCATGTCAGCCAGCATAACCTTGGCGCCGGCGGCCGCGAATTTTTGCGCAACAGCCAAGCCAATTCCGTTGGCAGCACCGGTCACGATGGCGGTCTTTCCTGCGATATTTGTAGACATACTCTTTCCTATCTTTCAGACCGAAGCGCGCGTGAAACACTACGCGATTTTGCCCCTGCTTTGGGACGCTTTGCGCTCATTACTTTGTAAGTTGGAGTCTCTTCCAGAACGTCCCATGTGCCGAATATTTCCGCTAGGGTCGATTCGTACGCCAACTGCCTGTTTGCCACCATAAACAACTGACCGTTAGGGTGTAGCATATCAAACGCAGCACGGATGAACCGACGGCCCAAATCTGGCTCTGCCTGACGTGCTACGTGAAACGGCGGGTTCATGATGATGCATTTATAGCTGCCATCGTGTGGCATTGCGGTGACATCTTCCCAGTGGAAATCCGCGCGTGCATCGCTTACATTAGTTCGTGCGCAGGCAAGCGCTGATGCTTCTGCCTCGTACAAATCTAATGTGGTTATGTCGGGATTCGCGTCCAGCGCCGTTTTCGCCAGATATCCCCAGCCCGCGCCCAAATCAGCAACCTTACCAGACAAATTACCTTGAATATGTGCTACCAACAGTTCCGACCCTTTGTCGATCGTTTCATGACTGAACATTCCGGCATGGGTGATCCAACTTTGGGAATTTTGTTTTGGCACTAGGGCGTTAATCCAACCGGCCATCTCTGCAGGCAGTTCGCCTTGATGATCGATTTGAATCACCTTTCCATGTGATTTTGAAAAGACGCTTGTGATATTCAGATGCTTGCGCACAGACTTAAGAATGCTTTCGATACCATCCGTTTTAGATCCATCGATGATCAGAACACCGCCTTTGGACAACAATCTGTATGCACTCGCTACGATTGCAAGGCTTTCTGCCTTTGATCGGATAAGTTCAACGATCGCTGTATCAGCAGTGGTTGGGAGTTTGGCAACAACATTCAAACCCTGAG
>CALDZS010000103.1 GCA_937944065.1 uncultured Amylibacter sp.
TCAGTCATCTGGTCTGTGCTCGTCGGATTTGGCACATTATTCGCAGGGCTTTACCTGTTTTAAACAGGCAGTGCCGTCGTTTTGAACACCGTGCGCAAGGCAAAGCTGGACTGCATCTGCGCCACATGCGGCAAGCGTGACAATCGTGCCCGATGGATTTTTGCAAAATCGTCTGTGTCGGCGGCGACGACCTTTAGCAAATAATCGGCAGCACCTGCCATTAAATGACATTCTAACACATCAGGAATTAACGCGACTGCACGTTCAAATTCATCCAACACTTTGTCTGATTGACTGGACAATGTAATCTCAACAAACACGGTCGCGCGACGGTTTATCTTGCGTGCGTCCAGCAAGGCGACATAGTCCTTGATCACACCTGCACCTTCAAGCAACTGAACGCGGCGATAACAGGCAGATGGCGACAGATTTATCGCCTCAGCCAATTCCGCATTGGACATGCGGCCTTTACGCTGCAGGGCAACCAAAATGCGCTGATCTGTATCGTCAATTTTCATTTCTTCGAAGATTCTTCTGCTTTACCTTAACTTAAGCGCAAGATTAGCCTTTTATCCAAGCAATTCAACCGAAAGATACAAGTTTTGATTTCCGAATGATCCTAGTCTGGGATCAGACAGAGGAGAGTCCCCCATGAAAATCGGTTGCCCAAAAGAAATCAAAAACCAAGAATATCGCGTTGGCATGACACCCAGTGCAGCACTAGAGGCAGTGACCCGCGGCCACGAAGTGATTATCGAAACTGGCGCTGGCGTCGGCGCAGGTTTTGACGATGCTGCCTATACAGACGCAGGCGCGTCTATCGTTGGCGCTGCGTCGGATATTTTCGAACAGGCGGATATGGTTGTGAAGGTCAAAGAACCCCAACCCGTTGAACGCAAGCAACTGCGTGAAGGTCAGATTTTGTTTACATACCTGCACCTTGCCCCTGACGAAGCACAGACCAAGGATTTGCTAGCCTCTGGCGTGACCGCGATTGCCTACGAAACTGTGACCGACAAGCGTGGCGGTTTGCCATTGTTGGCACCAATGTCCGAGGTGGCAGGCAAGCTGGCGCCGCAAGTGGGCAGTTGGGCGTTACAAAAGGCCAATGGCGGGCGTGGCACATTGTTGGGTGGCATTCCCGGCGTGGCCCCTGCAAATGTTTTGGTGATCGGTGGCGGCAATGTCGGGACACATGCGGCGCGCGTCGCGGCTGGCATGGGCGCTAGTGTGACCGTTCTAGATCGCTCGCTTGATCGTATGCGGTATCTGGACGATGTATTCAGCGACCAATTCAAAACCCGCTATGCATCCAAGGCCAACACACTAGAGCTGATAGAAACAGCCGACATGGTCGTCGGTGCTGTTTTGGTACCAGGTGCCGCAGCCCCTAAATTGATCAGTCGTGAAGAGCTGGGGATCATGAAGCCAGGGTCAGTATTGGTGGATGTTGCCATCGACCAAGGTGGTTGTTTCGAGACGTCAAAGGCGACAACCCATGATGATCCAATCTATGATGTGGACGGGATCGTACATTACTGCGTCGCCAACATGCCCGGTGCTGTCGCACGTACTGCGACCATCGGCTTGGGAAATGCCACCATGCCGTTCATGATGGCGATTGCCAACAAGGGTTGGAAGAAAGCCTGCGGCGACGATCCACATTTGCTGGCAGGGCTGAACACCCACGAAGGACAACTGACATATGCAGCTGTCGGCGAAGCCTTGGGCATGGACCATGTCGATCCAAGTAGCCTCGTCTAAATCAGAAACGAAAATGCCCGCCGCAGGTGACTGCGACGGGCATTTATTTTAAGCAGTCAAAACTTACTTTTTCAAAGCTTTCAGAATGTCAGCCAACAAATCGTTGTCTGATGGACCAGCAGGTTCCGCTGGCGCTTCTTCTTCGGCTTTCTTTGTTTTGTTCACGGCTCTGACCAACATGAAAACCACAAATGCGATGATCAAGAAGTTGATGATTGCCATGATGAAACGACCGTAAGCAAACACTGGTGCGCCCGCTTCTTCTGCTGCTGCCAATGACGCATGAGTAGTGCCATCAAGAACTTTGTGCATTCCGCCGAAATCAACGCCACCCATAGCCAAGCTAATGATTGGGTTAATCAAGTCTGCTACCAACGATCCTACGATTGCTGTGAATGCTGCACCAATGATGATACCAACAGCCATGTCCATGACATTGCCCTTGGCGATGAAGTCCTTAAATTCTTTGATCATATCTAGTCCCCTAGGTTATATGCTGCTTTTTGCAGCGTCTGTGGGGTAATGTGGGTAATAAATACCCATTTACAAGGTTTTTTTTTGCGAAATGGCGCTATTTGTATCAACGATTGACCCAAAACCAACACCAATGATCGGAAAAACAATATGTCGACCCTGAATACCTTTAAGATTACCGATAAATGGCCTGCGATCCACCCTGATCGACTGCAACTCTATTCACTTCCCACGCCCAATGGCGTCAAGGTTTCGATCATGCTTGAAGAAATTGGATTGCCTTACGAGCCGCATCTGGTGGATTTCGGAACCCAAGATCAAATGACGCCAGAGTTTTTGTCCTTAAACCCAAACAACAAAATCCCCGCGATAATCGATCCTGATGGGCCAAATGGCAAACCCCTTCCTTTGTGGGAAACTGGTGCGATCTTAATCTATCTGGCAGAGAAGACTGGACAGCTTTTGCCCCTCGATCCCGCCAAACGGTACCAAACCATCCAATGGCTGCAATTCCAAATCGGCGGCGTAGGGCCAATGTTTGGACAACTCGGGTTTTTTCACACTTTCGCGGGCAAGGAAATCGACGACCCGCGCCCCAAAGCCCGCTATGTCGAAGAATCCACACGTTTGTTAAAAGTGATTGATGGTCGTCTGGACGGTCGCGACTGGATTATGGACGATTATTCCATCGCAGACATCGCCATCGCACCGTGGCTTAACACCATGCTGAATTTCTACAAAGCGGCGGATCTGGTTGGCTGGGATGGCCTAAAAAACGTCCCCGCCTATTTGGATCGTTTCTTGGCGCGTCCTGCGGTGCAAAAAGGCGCGAAAATTCCC
>CALDZS010000104.1 GCA_937944065.1 uncultured Amylibacter sp.
TATTTCGAATTCGAGGCCTTGGTTCCTGAAGCGGGTGAATTCAAATTCACTTGGTACGATGATGATGGGTCAGTTTACGACACAACAAAGAAAATCGCGATCGGTTGATCCGCTAGTCTTGGGAGGGACATCGATGAAAAAGCTGACTGGGATTTTATTGGCAAGCGCGCTGACTGTGGCACCCGCATTTGCTGATGCTGTGGATGATACGCTTATCCTGAACGAGGAAATCACGATTGTGACGCGCACAGCGGCACCTGCACACATGGCTGATGAGGTTGACGAGATTATATCTGGTTGGCATTTTCGCGGCAAAGAAACACGTGCGATGCAAGCGGATGATTTCGACAATCCGGGCATGATCTTCGTTGAAAAAGGCGAGGATGCTTGGAACACTGTTGAAGGAACAGAAGGTAAATCATGTGCCAG
Source organism: uncultured Amylibacter sp. (assembly GCA_937944065.1). Taxonomy (GTDB): domain Bacteria; phylum Pseudomonadota; class Alphaproteobacteria; order Rhodobacterales; family Rhodobacteraceae; genus Amylibacter. The sequence continues at coordinate 430 of CALDZS010000104.1, forward strand.
CTGTCACGGTGCGTCAGACACCATGGCGGGCGTGCGTCCCGTTTATCCGAAATACAACGAAGCAGCGGGCGAAGTTCGTACATTGGAGATGCAAGTCAATGATTGTCGTGTAAACCAAATGGGTGCTGAGAAACTGAAATATACGGGCGGTAACATGGCAAACATGACGGCTCTTTTGGCATCTGTATCGCGTGGGTTGCCTGTTAACGTCGCTATTGACGGACCTGCACAATCAACGTGGGAGGCAGGTAAGGAATTGTATTACACGCGGACCGGTCAGTTGGAATTGGCTTGTGCGTCCTGCCACGAAGCAAATTATGGTAACATGATCCGCGCAGATCATCTTAGCCAAGGTCAGATCAATGGTTTTCCGACATACCGTTTGAAAAACACCAAGCTGAATTCAGTTCATGCACGTTTCAAAGGTTGTGTGCGTGATACGCGTGCAGAGACGTTCAATCCCGGTAGCGCAGAGTTTATTGCGCTAGAGTTATACGTAGCTTCTCGTGGTAATGGTCTTCACGTCGAGGGCCCGTCAGTCCGAAACTAAAAGTGATTGCCCCGTACGGTTGCCGTGCGGGGCTTTTTTTACCTCAATACATTCAGGAACCCGCATATGATATCTCGTCGCGACTTTCTTCAAACCAGTATGGCCACCGCTGCAGTTTTGGGCGGATCTAGCTTTGGGCAATTTGGACGTTTGGCGGCGCAACAGGCGATAACACAGGATCAATTGCTGGATTTTGAGACGTTTGGCAATGTGTCTCTGATCCATATCACTGATATTCACGCTCAGCTAAAGCCGATCTATTTCCGAGAGCCGTCGTTCAATATCGGCGTTGGTAGCAACAAGGGTGCTGTTCCGCATATCACGGGGTCAGAGTTCCGGAAAATGTACGGCGTCGAGGATGGATCATACGCGCATTATGCGATGTCATCAGGTGATTTTGAATCTTTGGCTAAAGGTTATGGTCGGGTCGGTGGCTTGGATCGTGTCGCAACGGTCATAAACCAAATCAGATCAGACCGCCCAGATGCATTGCTTTTGGATGGAGGCGATACTTGGCACGGCAGCTATACCTGCCACCATACGCAAGGCCAAGACATGGTCGATGTGATGAACGCGCTGAAACCAGATGCGATGACGTTCCACTGGGAATTCACGCTCGGGTCAGAACGGGTAAATGAAATCGTCGAAGGATTGCCGTTTGCCGCGCTTGGGCAGAATATTTTTGACGCGGAATGGGACGAACCAGCAGAGTTATTCCCGCCTTACAAGTTTTTTGAACGCGGCGGTGTCAAGATCGCAGTGATCGGACAAGCCTTTCCATATATGCCAATCGCCAATCCTGGTTGGATGTTCCCAGAATATGCATTTGGGATACGCGACGAAAACATGCAAGAGATGGTGGATCAGGTTCGTGCTGAAGGTGCAGAGCTGGTTGTTTGCTTATCGCATAACGGGTTCGATGTGGACAAAAAAATGGCTGGAATCGTCAAAGGTATTGATGTGATCCTGTCAGGACATACACATGACGCATTGCCAGAACCCGTGTTGATTGGTGACACAATAATTGTCGCTTCAGGATCGAATGGAAAATTCGTCAGCCGTGTCGATCTAGATATCCGTGAAGGTCGTATGATGGGCTTTCGCCACAAGCTGATCCCGATCCTGTCAGATGTAATTACACCAGATGCAGAGGTGACAAAGGTGATCGACACAGTTCGTGCACCCTACAAAGACAAGCTGTCAGAAGTGATCGGAAAAACCGGATCGTTGCTATATCGTCGCGGGAATTTCAACGGGACATGGGATGATCTAATTTGTGATGCGCTACTGTCTGAACGCGAGGCCGACATCGCATTAAGCCCGGGCGTGCGCTGGGGACCTTCGCTGTTACCAGGCCAAGACATTACGCGCGAGGATCTGTGGAACGTCACATCCATGTCTTACGGCGCGGCCTATCGTAACGAGATGACGGGAGAGTTCCTGCATGTGGTTTTGGAAGACGTGGCCGACAATTTGTTCAATCCCGATCCTTACTATCAACAAGGTGGCGACATGGTGCGCACTGGCGGGCTTGGCTATCGAATTGATATCACAAAACCCCAAGGCAGCCGCATCACCGATATGACCCTGTTGAAAACAGGCGAAAAGATCGAAGCATCCAAAACCTATCAAGTCGCGGGTTGGGCCTCTGTAAATCAAGGCACTGAAGGTCCGGCCATTTGGGACGTGGTTGAAAGCCATATTCGCAAACAAGGTACAGTGACCGTTGCGCCAAACAACAGCGTTCAGGTCGTTGGTATTTAAGACCGAACTGAGATGGAGAATAACATGACGAAAAAAACGTCACGCAGAGCGTTCTTGGCCAAAGGCTTGGCCGCTGGCGCCGCCGCTGGAACCGCCAATAGCGCTGCAGCTGCCACACCTGACCCGCTGATTACAGAAGTGCAGCCCTGGGCCAGTGGATTGGGCGATGGTGTGGATGAAACACCTTATGGGTTGCCTATTCAGTTCGAAGGGGACGTAATACGGCGTAATGTGGAATGGCTGACCGCTGACACGATCAGTTCGATCAATTTCACGCCGATTCATGCATTGGACGGTACCATCACACCGCAAGGGTGCGCGTTTGAGCGTCATCATTCGGGTGCGATCGAGTTGAAAAAAGAAGACTATCGCCTGATGATCAACGGCTTGGTCGATCGTCCGTTGGTGTTTTCGTATGCTGATCTGGAGCGTTTTCCGCGTGAAAACCACGTGTATTTCTGTGAATGTGCTGCCAACACGGGTATGGAATGGGCCGGCGCTCAGTTGAATGGTGCGCAATTTACTCACGGTATGATCCACAACATGGAATATACAGGTGTCTCGCTGCGCACGATCCTCGAAGAGGCCGGTTTGACCGCCGCGGGTGATCTGAAGGACAAGTGGGTTTATGTCGAAGGTGCTGATGCGTCATCGAATGGCCGCTCTATTCCAATGGAGAAAGCGCTTGATGATGTTTTAGTTGCATTCAAAGCTAACGGCGAAGCATTGCGCAAAGAACATGGGTATCCCGTGCGCTTGGTCGTTCCTGGTTGGGAAGGCAACATGTGGGTTAAATGGATTCGCCGTATCGAAGTGATGGACGGCCCCGTCGAAAGCCGTGAAGAAACCTCGAAATACACAGACGTTCTGGCGGATGGTATAGCGCGCAAGTGGACATGGGAAATGGATGCGAAATCCGTCGTCACATCACCCAGCCCACAATCTCCTATAACGCATGGCAAAGGCCCATTGGTTATCACTGGTCTTGCATGGTCTGGAAGGGGTGCTGTCAAACGCGTGGATGTATCCAAGGACGGTGGCAAAACCTGGGAAACCGCGCGATTGGCCAAGCCGGGCGAAAAAATGGCCATGACACGCTTTTACTTAGATACCAACTGGGACGGATCAGAGATGCTGTTGCAAAGCCGTGTCATGGACGAAACTGGTTACGTCCAGCCAACCAAAGCGCAATTGCGCGAAGTTCGCGGATTGAACTCTATCTACCACAATAACTGCATCCAAACATGGTTGGTTAGAACGAATGGAGAGGCGGAAAATGTCGAAGTTTCTTAAATTAGGGGCGGCGCTGGCCGTATTTTCCACGCCTGTTTTTGCTGATGGCCTTGGCCTTGGTCGTGTGGCTTTACCTGAAGAGATTGCCGCGTGGGACAAAGATGTCAGCCCAAATGGCGCAGGCTTGCCTGCTGGTTCAGGGGATGTTTTGACGGGCGAAGAAGTGTTTTCCGACAAATGCGGATCATGCCACGGTGATTTTGCCGAAGGTGTTGACAATTGGCCAAAACTAGCAGGTGGCGCAGGCACGTTAGCGGATGAAGATCC
>CALDZS010000105.1 GCA_937944065.1 uncultured Amylibacter sp.
CTGACCAAAGACAAGGGGTGGGCACATCTTGATTTCGTTTTACTGTTCCCATTTTTCACGGGTGCCACAGTCCTATCGATGATGGTTTATGGCTGGGCCGTTGATCGGTTTAGCGCTACTAGGTTGATGCCCTTCTTTCAAATCCCCATGGCGTTGGGGTTTCTGGTCATGGGCTTTGCACCGACACTATCATGGGCGTTAGTTGCGATGATCTTGATCGCAATGACCCAAGGTGGGAATGCTGCCATCAGCGTTGCGTTCTGGTCAGAGGCCTATGGTACAAAGCATGTGGGCGCGATCAAAGCACTGGCCACAGGGCTAATCGTGTTCGGATCCGCAATTGGCCCCGCATTGTCCGGTGTATTGATTGATCACGGCATTTCATTCTCAAACCAGATGCCTGCGATCTCTATTTTGATATGTTGCATCTGTTTGATCACATATTTCGGGTTAACCCGCTTTGGCCAAATTGCCCCAAAAAATGCGATCAAAGCAGGTTGAATTTGCGGATGGCCTATAAGCCGGATTTTGTTCAGGGTTCCAATTGCTTGGTTCCCGTCGATGACCATTCATCTGTGCGCCTTGTTGCCAAGACGCTATAGCAACCAACCCGAACCTGCTGAGAGTAAAGCACCCTCGGGGTTGCCCCCACGCGGTTCCTATTTGGTTTTGCACCCAGCGGGGCTTGCCGTGCCAGTGATGTTACCATCACCGCGGTGGGCTCTTACCCCACCGTTTCACCCTTACCTATTTACCGAGGCAAACAGGCGGTTTATTTTCTGTGGCGCTTTCCCTTGGGTTGCCCCAGGCGGGCGTTACCCGCCGCCGTTGCTTTATGGTGTCCGGACTTTCCTCGCTTGCACGCGGTCATCCAGCCATCCGCAGAACTGTCGGTATGGGTTTGATGTGAACGGGTCAAGGGTTTGTTGTGCAGAAAACAGGCATTTTATGTCGAACTCACTGCACACGGATAGTCGCGTGCCATAGCTTCGGCAATTGCCACATCAATGCTGGCCAAGTCCCCAGTCGCATGCGCACGAAAGCGATAGCGGAACATATTCAAAACGTCGTTCCAAGCTTCAGCACAATCGCTCGCAGGGCGATATCCGATCGCCAAAGCCGCGTGTTTAAAGCGGTCCCAATCAGGTTGCGCCAGTTCGATATCAGACGGCCAAATTGACAGGCCCTCGATGGCCAAGTCTTGCCACTGAAAATACGGACCAGGATCAATCTTGCGGCCTGGTGCCATATCAGAATGGCCAATCACACGCGCGGGATCAATTTTATGATCAAGCATTAAGGATCGTAGCAACGTCTTTAACGCTTTCATCTGCGCGGGTGGAAACTCAGGTGCGGCACTGTCTGGTCCCAAATTGGCCAATTCGATACCAATACTATGAGAGTTTACATCTGTGACATCACCCCACGCCCCTGCCCCTGCGTGCCATGCGCGCGCGGCATCTGGAACGAGTTGGACCACATCACCCTGTTCAGATATCACGTAATGCGCAGATACTTCGGTCATCGGATCACACAAACGTTCGATCGCGGCATCAGCAGTTTCCATCGCAGTGTAGTGGATCACCACCATGTCAGGTGACTGGCCGTCCTTGCGGTCACCACAGTTTGGCGAAGGAAATTGGATTATATCAGGGCGCGGCTTGGTCATACCATCGCACCCGCAATTGTTATTGTATTGGTTGTGAACGTGCCACTGTGCGCGACTTTGCCAGAGTATGACCGCCAGGGGTCCATGTGCAAGCAAACCCGTCTCCGTCGGCATCCAACAACAACGCATCAGACTTTGGCCCGCCTTGCAGCAAGAAAGTGACCTGAGCCAGCTCTGCGTCTACATAGTCGGCGCAAAAGTTCTCGGAATACTTTTTCGCATCACGTTTATAGCGTTTGCGACCAATTTTCCGTTTGCTGTTCTTAGCGGCATAAGCATCCAGATCCACGCCACCTTTGCGTGCTGGAAGCGCCTTTGGATCAAAAGTCTTGTATGTTTTACCCAGTTCTTCAACCCGTTCCAATTCAGATTTTACGGTTTCTACCTGCTGGATTGCTTCGAAATCATCAGCATTTGAAACAACAGAATTATCACGTGGGACGGGTGCAGGAGTTGGTGCTGGAACTTCAGCCGCGTTCAATTCATTCTCGGCCTGCTCGATCAGATCGGTTGTGCTGGAATTATCTGGCACATCAGTGGCAGGGGTGATTTCCGCAGCACTCGTGCTTTGCCCAGCCATCCGCGCGCGGTCTTCTGCTTGACGCAAGCGTTGTTCGCTGGCTTGCATCGCGTCGGACTGCGGTGTGATTGTTTCAAAATAATCATCGCTAGACGGCGCGGGACGACCGCATCCTGTCAACACAATAGCAATTGCAATTGATGCCGTTAAAAATTTCATAACCGTTACTTTTCCATTCTGCGGCCCAAGGCCTGTTAGGGGCTTATTACCACCATTTTGCGGGCTTGGAAACAAAGCCCGCAGCGGTCTCAAGACTATAAGCGATATTCAGCATGTCCGCCTCTTCCCAAGGACGCCCAATCAACTGCAATCCGAGCGGCAAACCTTGCGCGTCAGTCCCGGTTGGGATCGCAACCCCGGGCAGACCAGCCAAGTTCACGGTCACGGTAAACACATCGTTCAAATACATCTTGATCGGATCTTCGTTTGCCATCTCGCCAAGGCCAAACGCCGCGGACGGTGTGGCAGGTGTTAGTATCGCATCGACGCCAGATGCATAAACATCCTCAAAATCCTTTTTAATTAAGGTGCGAACGCGTTGCGCGCGTCGATAATAGGCATCGTAAAATCCTGCAGACAGGACATAAGCACCAATCATAATACGGCGTTTCACTTCTGGGCCAAAACCCTCGGCGCGGGTGCGGGCATACATCTCGTGGATGCCTTCGCCTGATTGTAATTTGGCACGCTGGCCATACCGCACTCCGTCATAACGCGCGAGGTTAGATGATGCCTCGGCTGGTGCCAGCACATAATAGGCAGGCAACGCGTATTTTGTGTGTGGCAAGGATACATCAACAATGGTCGCACCTGCGTCACGCAGCATGTCTGCACCGTTCGCCCAAAGCTTTTCGATCTCGGCTGGCATACCGTCCAAGCGATACTCTTTCGGGATACCGATCTTTTTGCCCTTGATGTCGCCGGTTAGCGCCGCTTCAAAGTCAGGTACCGCCAAATTGGCCGACGTGCTGTCTTTAACATCATACCCTGCCATAGCGCCTAGCATGATCGCGCTGTCGCGTACAGTCTTGGTCATCGGCCCTGCTTGATCAAGCGAACTGGCGAAAGCCACGACACCCCAACGCGAGCAGCGACCATAGGTCGGCTTCACGCCAGTGATACCGACAAAAGCGGCTGGCTGGCGGATTGATCCGCCGGTATCCGTTCCCGTTGCGGCCAAACACAAGTCGGCAGCCACCGCTGCGGCTGAACCGCCTGACGACCCGCCAGGCGTTAGCTTTGCGTCCGATCCCTCGCGGCGCCATGGATTGACCACAGGGCCGTATGCAGACGTCTCATTCGATGACCCCATCGCGAATTCATCCATGTTCAACTTGCCCAACATAACAGCACCGCTGTCCCACAACTTTGTTGTGATGGTGCTTTCATATTCAGGTTTGAAGCCGTTCAGAATGTTCGACGCAGCTTGGCTGGCCACACCTTTGGTGCAAAACAGGTCTTTGATCCCCAAGGGAATGCCGCACATATCAGGCGCGTCACCTGCAGCTATCCGAACGTCTGCAGCAGCAGCCTGAGCCGATGCAATCTCGGGCGTTTTGGCGCTATAGGCGTTCAACGCATCAGCGGCGTTTACGGCATCAAGGCAGCTTTGAGTCAGCTCTGTTGCAGTGATCTCTTTCGCGCGCAGTTTATCACGGGCATCAGCGATGGTCAGTTTGGCAAGTTCAGTCATCTATTCCACCACTTTTGGCACTGCAAAGAAACCTTCGCGCGCATCTGGCGCGTTGGCCAATATTTTATCTTGTTGATTGCCGTCATTCACCACATCAGCGCGCTTGGGCAAATCCATCGGTGTCACGGATGTCATCGGTTCTACACCTTCGACATCCACTTCGTTCAACTGTTCCATAAATCCAAGGATACCAGACAACTCACCTGCCAGCGCCTCTAGGTCTTCTTCCTTCACTTCGATGCGCGCCAAATGGGCGGCACGTCGTGCGATTTCTTTGTCTATGGCCATGAGGGTCAGCTCCGAAACTTCGTTTGAAGTTCGTTTAGCCAAACTAGACATTGGGTGCAAGCTTGGCTGGAACCTTCGTGGGGATAATTTCATGCCACAAGCTTGTCGCAGTAATATTTGTCATGTACCTATGCGCAAAGCTATTGTTCCCGCACCAAATTGCAGAGTTGTGTATATGTTTAAAAGAATGAAGGCCGTTAGACGCCCCCTGTTTTGGTTCAAGATGATGATGTGGGCCCTCTCGCTGGTGATCGCAGCGCTACTGATCCAATTGGGATCTCTAATTATGTCGGACGTGCCGACGGCGGGTGCATCTATCCAGCAAAAGGACTTTGAAGACACTGCGCGTTTAACGCCAATAATCGCGCAAACGAAGCAAATAAGCGATCAATTGAAGCAAAGTAAACGCGACATTGAAGACGCGGAATTCAAGCTGGCATCAGCCCGATCAGACTATGCAAATGGACGCGCGACCTTTGAAAACTGGATCAAGACACGCTCTGCCACTGAATCGCGGGCAGAAAACCCAGAGGTGATCGCGAGAACCAAAAACCTCGAACAATTGAAACTGTCCGAACGCGTTGCCGAGCGTGCCATCGAAGACTTGAACCAATCAAAAACTGAGAAAGCTCGAATATTGGCAGATTTACGCAATCAAATTGCCGTAATCCGCGCGGAATCGGCTTTACCATATGAACAGGCGCGCAAGCTTCAAACTTTGAAGGTGTTTTTGTTCCGACTGGCAATCACCTTACCGCTCTTGTTGATATCTGGGTGGTTGATCGCCAAACAACGTGGGTCAAAATACTGGCCCGTCTATCGCGGCTTTATCATTTTTTCCCTGTTTGCTTTTTTCGTCGAACTCGTACCGTACCTTCCGTCCTACGGTGGGTATGTGCGATACATAGTTGGGATCGCATTGGCGCTGCTTTTCGCTCATTTCGCTATCACTGCGATGTCACGCTATGTTCAGAAAAAGCAAGCCGAAGAAAGCAAACCAGAAACCGAGAAACGTTCTTTGATCAACTATGAAACAGCAGTAAAGAAAATCACCGCAGGAACCTGCCCTAGTTGCGACCGCACCTATGGTGCGAAGAAAGATCAGGATGTTGATTTTTGTGTGCATTGCGGTTTTTGCCTTTTCACAAAATGCACCAAATGTGGTGATCGCGAAAACTCGTTTTACAAGTTTTGCGGGGCATGTGGCGAAAAGAGCAACGATGGTCATCTCCGTGAAGCCACACCAGCATAAATGCCTAGCGCCGCTTGGCCTCAAAAAAATCACGCAATAGTGTCGCACTCTCATCCTCCGCTAAACCATCGTAAACCTCTGGCTTATGGTGGCATTGCGGATGATCGAACACTTTCGGCCCTTGCAACACGCCACCAGACTTTGGATCGGATGCTCCGAAATACAAACGCGCCACTCGTGCGTTTGCTATGGCAGCGGCGCACATGGGGCATGGTTCTAGGGTGACATATAGATCAGCGCTGATCAGGCGATCGGTGCCCAACGCGGCACACGCGCGGCGGATCGCCAGCATTTCTGCGTGGGCCGTGGGATCATTCAAGGCTTTGGTTTCATTGCCCGCAGATGCAACAACTTGACCATCCAGAACAAGGACTGCCCCCACCGGCACCTCTCCGCGCGCGGCGGCATCGCGGGCTTCGGTCAATGCGTGATCCATGAAACTGTTGAATTTTGTCATTGGGCTTGTTTGGTAAACTCTGCCACGATTTGCAAGAGCTTCGCTTGCATAACCCACCTGTTTGTCGCATAGCCACAGCATGACAGATGATCAAAAACCCGAAGAAATGCGCATTGCAAAATACCTCGCTCGTGCTGGCGTGGCGTCCCGCCGTGAAATCGAACGTATGATCGAGGCTGGGCGCATCACATTGAACGGAGAGGTTTTGAAAACGCCTGCCGTAAAGGTCAGTGACGCGGACGAGATTGGCGTCGATCAAAAACCTGCGCCAAAAAAAGAACCCACGCGCCTTTGGAAATATTACAAGCCTCTGGGCTTGGTGACATCTGCTAGCGACGAAAAAGGTCGCCGGACAATTTTCGAAGAACTGCCCGAAAACCTTCCACGCGTTGTCAGTGTGGGACGGCTTGATATCAATTCCGAAGGCCTGCTATTACTGACCAATGATGGCGAGCTAAAGCGCAAGTTGGAATTGCCATCAACGGGTTGGCTGCGTCGTTACCGAGTGCGGGTCAAAGGGTATCCAGTCGAAAGCATGTTTGACGAATTGCGCGCTGGCAAGGTTGTGGATCGCGAACTGTTCGCGCCAATGGACATCACAATGGATCGACAACAAGGTGCGAACGCTTGGCTGACCATAGGATTACGCGAAGGTAAATACCGCGAGGTGCGCCGCGCCATGGAATCGATTGAATTGCAGGTGAACCGTCTGATCCGCATCAGCTATGGCCCGTTTCAACTGGGCGAGATGCAGCCAGGCGAAGTGCAAACTATTGCTTCACGTGTGATGAACGAACAGGTTGGCATTAAGAATGAAACCACCGAAGCACCACAAGGTGCGGCCCCGCGCAAACGTTTTATCACGCGCAAAGGTAAAAAGCCGAATAGACCACGTCGAAACGATTGATAGATGCGCGGCCGTGGCACGCGCATCTATGTCAAAGCGGTGAAACTCTAGACAAGTTTTAGATTACCAGCCATTTGACGACCATCGCGGCCATCAATCAGATCGTATTCGATTGGCTGTTCGTCTTGCAGGCCTTCTATGCCCGCTTCTTGAAGAGCGGAGACATGCACGAAAATGTCGCTATCGCCGCCGTCCGGTTGAATGAACCCGAACCCCTTAGTTGCATTGAACCATTTAACTTTGCCTTTGGCCATTATTCTATTCCTTTGAATCATACACAGCAGAATGGCTGCGCGGCTCACGCATTGTCCACTAATGGCAGACCCTGATACTTGGGTTAGAATAAGAGCAGACACGCGGTCGCTAAGGGCAATTATATGGGGTATTTTGCGATTCTTCAATTATTTCGTGCATGACTAATCGTGTTAAACTCTGGTTAAGCAGGCAAAATTGGCGAAAAGCCGCTTGCGACAAGGTTTATCACAGCCTATTTTGTCGCAAGTATCTTTTAGCTCTTATTGGACATATTCACTCATGGCTGACCTTTTAACCATCGAAAACCTCGGCAATCTAGCCGTCTTAATCTTTTTGCAAGCTGTTCTCGGCTTCGACAATCTTCTCTATATCTCGATTGAATCACAACGCGCGCCCGCAGCGGTTCAAAAGAGGGTGCGCTTCTGGGGCATCATTATCGCGGTCGTATTGCGCGTGGTGCTACTGTTCGTGATGATCAAGCTGATCGATGCGATGAAAGACCCCTTACTGACGTTTGGTCTGCCAGGCTATTCAGAAACAATCCGAAATGTCGGCGAGGTGGGGGCATTCATCAAAGGTGGTGTGAACTTTTCGACCATCGTATTCATCATTGGTGGTGTCTTCATCATGTACACGGCGTTCAAAGAGATCGCGCACATGCTGTCTATGGAACATCTTGAAAACGATCCAACCCACAAGAAAGGTGGCAAATCAGCCGCTCAGGTGGTCACCATGATCGTGATGATGAACCTTGTGTTTAGCTTTGACAGTATCCTATCCGCGCTTGCGATCACCGATGTGTTCCCCGTTCTGGCGATTGCCATTTTGGCCAGTGGTGCCGCGATGTTGCTGTTGGCTGACGGCGTGACAGAGTTTCTGAAAAAGAACCGCATGTACGAAGTCCTTGGTTTGTTTATCCTGCTAATCGTCGGTGTGGTTCTGTTGGGCGAAAGTGGCACGGCCGCGGCGCATGCGATGCATGATGATGCTTTGCAGATTGCGGTATTCGGCTATGATCTGATCCCAATGTCAAAAACCACCTTCTACTTCTCAGTCGTTGTCTTGGTGATCGTAGAGCTGGTTCAAACAGGATATCAGCGTAAATTGGCTGCCGAACGCCTACATGAGCAGAGTAATACGTAAGGTTTCGCCGAAAAAACACAAAAGCCGCAGATCACTGGACTAGTATCTGCGGCTTTACTTTATATATACTGTAGGAATTGGGGAAACCGTTTAGGGAAATTATGTCTGCATCCAGCCTACAATGGCTCTCATTTTTAATTCTTTTGGCGATCCTCGTATCCGTCTCTTTTGGCGCGTTCGCAGGACAGATATAATATGTCGAAGAAATTTGGCGGTCCGCACAGCCCAACCCACACACCTGACAGCGACCTTGTTGGCGTCTCTAAATTTCGTGGGCGCAAGGTTTATCAATCCAATGTTCGGGTCAAACTGCTGTTCTTGGCTCCTCTACCGTTACTGTTTGCCGCGTTTGGCGAAATTCGTGCAGGGGATGCCAGCGGAATGGTCACAGAATTATCTGCCTTCGCCATCCTCATCCTTGCCGCATGGCTATTGCGCGATGGCTTGCAGGCCGAAGCAGCATATCACGATCGTACGGTTGCGCGGCCACCCGCAATCCCACGCAAAATATTTGCCTCGGTTCTAACCGGCATCGGCGTCAGCGTGGCGGCGCTATACGGTTGGGGTCAACCTATGCTGTCTGCAGTTGCATTCGGCGTCATCGCAGCAGCGGCACACACATTTTCCTTCGGTATCGACCCGCTCAGCAAAAAAGGCATGGAAGGCGTCAACGAGTTTGAGGCCGAACGCGTAGCCAAAGCCGTAGACAAAGCAGAGACTTTGTTGTCCGAAACGTTAAAAGCAGCCAAACGGATCGGCGATCGCACTATCGAAGGCCGCGTCGAAAACTTGGCGGCCAGTGCCCGCGAAATGTTCCGCGCCGTCGAGGAAGATCCGCGCGACCTATCATCTGCCCGCAAATTCATGGGCATCTATTTAAAAGGTGCGCGTGATGCGACGATAAAATTCGTTGATTTCTACGCCAAGACCAAGGACGATAAGGCAAGAACTGACTATGTTCATCTGCTCGACGATTTAGAAAAAAGCTTTAACACTCAGCGTAAAACTATGCTGTTGGAAAACCGTACGGACCTCGATGTCGAAATCGAAGTGTTACGCGACCGATTGAAACAAGAAGGCGTGCGCGTCAAAGCGTAAGCCATCACCGAAACATTTATGAAGGAGACACCAAATGTCTGACATCAAAGCAAAGGCAATCACTGCCACCAAAGAAATCGAAGAAGTGGCCGCAGTGGTTCTGCCAGAGCCGAAGGGCGATTTGGTTGTTATTGAAGAACTGAAACCGAACGAACGCAAGGCGATTGAGCAGCGTATGAAAGAGGTTGATATCACATCAACCCAGTCAGTCATTGAATTTGGTTCATCAGCCCAATTGGAGCTGCAAGCCATCAGCCAAGAAATGCTGTCAGGCGTGCGTAACAAAGATGTGGGTCCCGCGGGCAACAGCTTGCGTGACATGGTGGCCAGCATCCGTGGATTTTCGGTCGACGAATTGAATCCAAACCGTCGCCGTTCATGGTGGGAACGCCTGATGGGCAAAGCGACACCTGTTGCCAAGTTTATGGCGCAGTACGAAACCGTGCAGGGTCAAATTGACAATATCACCAATGATCTGCTGGACCATGAGCATACATTGCTGAAAGACATCAAATCGCTGGACAAGCTATATGGCAAAACGCTGGCCTTTTATGACGAGTTGGCCTTGTACATTGCTGCTGGTGAACAAAAGATCGCACAGTTGGATGCCAAGGATATTCCGGCCAAAGAAAAACAGGTCGAGAACGCCAAGAAAGAACAAGGTGTCATAAAGGCTCAAGAGCTGCGTGATCTACGCTCTGCGCGCGATGATCTAGAACGCCGTGTACATGACCTAAAATTGACACGCCAAGTGACGCAACAATCCCTGCCCTCCATTCGTTTGGTACAAGAAAACGATAAATCATTGGTGACCAAAATAAATTCGACTTTGGTCAACACGGTGCCGTTGTGGGAAACTCAATTGGCGCAAGCAGTGACCATCCACCGTTCACGCGAAGCAGCAGGCGCTGTTAAGGATGCGACGGATTTGACCAACGAATTGCTGGAAAGCAATGCAGAAAACTTGCAGACAGCAAACCGCGAAGTGCGCAAGCAAATGGAACGTGGTGTGTTCGATATCGAAAGCATCAAAAAGGCCAACCAATATCTGATCGACACCATCCAAGAAAGCTTGGCCATCGCCGACGAAGGCAAAGCGCGCCGCGCCAGCGCCGAGGGCGAATTGCAAACAATGGAAAGCAAGTTGAAAGAAACTTTGGCCGCCGCCAAAGCACACGCAACTGGCGACACAGTGCCTGAAACTGCAACGGATCTGAAAGCTTAGGGACAGCGCATGTTTTTGTTTGGCGATTTGTTCCGGAGTCTCTTTCGCGATGATTATCGTAACGCGATGAGTTTGTTTGAACCAACTTTTGGCCATATTCCATCAAAGGAAGGCACCAATCGGCGCGTGCTAGCGGCGATGCAACATGATGAATATTTCAGAAAACTGGCAACTGAAATCTGTGCTGACGGCTCTATCCGCATAATAACTGCGGAGGGTGTCAGCATACATGTGCACCAAAATAGGGTACATCAACGTCTGCGACATTCCCAGAACGAAGAAGAACGTTTAGGAATATTAGTCGAGTATTTGATGCAAACCCGCGCTACCATCGAAACAAACGCCTCCAATAACTTAACACACCTTGCGATGCAAAACTAATTATTGGGTCAAAGACTGACCATCAAAATAAGGACACAAGACATGGGTATACTTGATTTTTTAACGGGCGAATTTATCGACGTTATCGAATGGACGGATCAAACCAACGATACAATCGTGTCGCGATTTGAACGCGAAGGGCACGAAATCAAGTATGGTGCCAAGCTGACTGTCCGCGAGGGTCAGGCCGCTGTGTTTGTCCACGAAGGTCAGATCGCCGATGTATTTTCGCCTGGCTTGTACATGTTGGAAACCAACAACATGCCGATCTTGACGACGTTACAATACTGGGATCACGGCTTCAAAAGCCCGTTTAAATCC
>CALDZS010000106.1 GCA_937944065.1 uncultured Amylibacter sp.
GCGCGACTATCTTGGCGGGGAACCAGAAAGTGTTGTTTGCACGTTTGTCGGATGCGAAGTTCTTTTGGGAAAACGATCTGCGCATTGCCAAGGCTGGTATGGGTGAATGGACGGACAAACTGTCCAACGTGACCTTCCACAACAAACTAGGCACGCAGGCTGAACGGATTGAGCGTATCGCCGCATTGGCACGAGAGATTGCCCCGATTACAGGTGCTGATCCTGATCTGGCAGAGCAGGCGGCGAAACTGGCCAAGGCTGATCTGTCATCCGAAATGGTTGGCGAGTTTGCCAAACTGCAAGGGTTGATGGGGCGGTATTATGCGGTTGAAGCTGGATTGCCAGCCGAGGTTGGTGCCGCCAGCCAAGAACATTACTCGCCGTTGGGGCCAACAGACATGGTGCCATCTGCTCCGGTGTCGGTTGCCGTGGCGTTGGCTGACAAGATAGACACTCTGACAGGGTTCTGGGCGATTGATGAGAAGCCGTCAGGATCGAAAGACCCGTTTGCGCTGCGTAGGGCTGCATTGGGTGTAATTCGGTTGGTTCTGGAGAATGATCTTAGAATACCTTTGTCCAAGATCACTCTGATAAAGATGCCACTACTGCTAGCATTATATCATACCTTCAGCAATCAGACAGACAAAATGAAGGACGAAAATATTGCGAAACAAAAAACAGACGACCTCCTCTCCTTCTTTCACGATCGCCTAAAAGTCTACCTGCGCGACAAAGGCATCAGCCATGATGTGATCGACGCGTGTTTGGCCATGCCAAGCAACGACGATTTCACGTTACTCTTGAAACGCGCCGAGGCGTTGCAAGCGTTTGTGAAAACCGACGATGGCGAGAACTTGTTGCAGGGCTTTAAGCGCGCAAACAACATCCTGCGTGCCGAAGAGAAAAAGGACGGGGTCAGCTATGAGGGCGACCCTGACCTGAAGTTCGCCGAGGATGCATCTGAGAACGCTCTGTTCGCCGCATTGGACACAGCGAAGGCCGCAATCGCACCAGCCGTCGCATCCGAAGATTTCGCCGCCGCAATGACTGCCATGGCCGACCTGCGCCAGCCTATTGATGCGTTCTTTGAGGCCGTGCAAGTGAACAGCGACAACCAGATCGTGCGCCGTAATCGTTTGTGTCTGTTGAACAAAATCCGTGCTGTCATGGGCGGGGTTGCCGATTTCACGCTGATCGAGGCTTAATCTTACCTTTACTATACCTGCATATGGTCGCTATCGCGCCACATTTTGGACGCGATTAACCGCGAAATGTATTACAGCGGCATCACTACCGGGGGTAACGGTGTCGCCTTCGGACTTTCGGCGGCAGTCCCTTTAGCCGCCTGCATGAGGTCCTAGCCTAGTCCCAGGCTATAGGTTGAGCGCGGCTGATGGCATATCGTCACAGTCGCGCTTAATTTTTGCACGCTCTTGCGCCCATGCCCAACAATCTGCACTGTGAACCCAAGAGGTTTGACATGATGGATGGATCATCACAAAAATATCCCGCTTGCGCGCCAATCACCAAAGGGGCCGACATTCCTGCGGATGTCTACGGCGCACGCGCATCCGCCATTCAAGGGTTGGTGGAACATGGATTTCCAGTGCCCAAAGCATGGGCGATATCGTGCGAAACCGTCAAGCAATTCACCGCCAAAGGATTTGTGGTCGATTTTGATCTGGAAGATTTGTTCGAAGACACGCATCTGTTGTCGGTTAGGTCCAGCGCACAAGATCGGGCGTGGGGCGGACCTGAAACCCTTTTAAACATCGGGATTAACGCGAAAAAGGCGAAAAGTCTGGCGAAAACCTTGGGTGCGAAGACTGCGTATTCACTGTTTTACAAGTTCATCACTGATTATGCTGTCATGGTCGCGCGTCTGGATGGCGAAGATTTCGATCTGATCTTGGAAGAGGCGGAAGCGGCGGGTGAAACTGACTATGAACACGCGGTTGATCGCGCATTGGGGTTCTATCACGCGGAAATGGATGCGCCATTCCCAGACTGCCCCGTCAAACAGCTACGCCATGTCTTACGCTCGCTGGCCACATCATGGAACGGCCCCAGTGCGAAAATCCTGCGTGCTGCGCGTGGCGCGCCTGCGGATGCGGATTTGGGCTTGATCGTGCAACGTATGGCTTTGGGTGTCGGCAAGGGTGGCTATGGATCTGGGGTCGCGCAATTCGTTTCGCGCACGCGCGGGACCAAAACAGCACATGGGCGTTATTTAAGCCAAAGCCAAGGCCGTGAAGCTGTTGCTGAAAAATCTGCTGCGACTTTTTTGGCCAAAGATGAGCGTGGAACATCGTTGGAAGAGGAATATCCCGAGCTGTTCAAACAATTGACCGATCTTGGCGAGCAAGTGCGTAGAGTGCTCAAAAACGATATGAAATTGGAATTTACCGTCGAGGACGACTATATTTGGTTGCTGGATGCAACACCTGCGGAACGCAATGGGCGCGCGGCTGTGGAAATCGCGGTGCGTCTGGCAGAAGATGGATTGATCAGCAAAGAAGAGGCGCTGATGTCTATCGCGCCGACATCGCTAAACGAAAGCTTGCATCCACAGGTCAGCCGCAAAGCCAAGGTTGAAATTATTGCCAGCGGTATCGGTGCCTCACCGGGTGCTGCCACTGGTAAGATCGTATTCACAGCTGCTGCTGCACTGGCGTCAGAGGCGCGTGGCGATGCATGTATATTGGTGCGCGTTGAAACTGGTCCCGACGACATTCGCGGGATGCATTCGGCCAAGGGTATTTTGACAGAGCGTGGTGGCATTACCAGCCACGCGGCGGTTGTGGCACGCGGGCTGGGTTTGCCCTGCGTGGTTGGTGCCGAAAACTCCAAGATAGATATGCGCAAGCGCGAGGTTGTTCTGTCGGACGGCGAAGTCCTCAGTGCAGGCGATGTTATCACGCTGGTCGGCGACACTGGCGAAGTGCTGCGCGGCGCACCCAAACTGGTCGAACCCGATTTGGGCGGTGCGATCCTAGAATTCATGTCATGGGCGGATGAATTCCGCACCCTGAGTGTGCGGGGCAACGCAGACACGCCTGCCGATTTTAGAATGGCACGTGCGTTTGGTGTCGATGGTATCGGTTTGGTGCGCACAGAACATATGTTCTTTGACGCTGACCGCATCACTGTGATGCGAGAATTGATTTTTGCAGACACTGAAGACGGGCGACGCGACGCGTTGGGGTTATTACTGCCCATGCAACGTGATGATTTCGTTGAAATGTTCACCCTAATGGGGGATCTGCCGGTTTGTATCCGCTTGCTGGATCCGCCGCTGCACGAGTTTTTGCCTAGTTCACGCGATGAAATGCAGGCATTGGCCGAGAATATGGATTTGCCCTTGTCCAAAGTCATCGCGCGTATCGAAGATTTGCAAGAGTTTAACCCAATGTTGGGCACACGCGGCGTTCGTTTGGGTATTACAGCGCCTGCAATTTACGAAATGCAAGCGCGCGCGATTTTCGAGGCGGCAGCGTTGGTCGAAAAAAAGAACGGTCTGAAAGTCAAACCAGAGATTATGATCCCGCTTGTGTCGGCACGCCGCGAAGTTGATCTGATCAAAGCGCGCGTAGATGTGATGGCCACAGAGGTCGAAGCGCAAACCAATATCGAGGTTCAATACGAAATTGGCGTGATGGTGGAAACCCCGCGCGCGGCACTGCGCGCGAACAATATCGCCGAGACCTGCAGTTTCCTGAGCTTTGGGACAAATGATTTGACGCAGATGACCTACGGGCTTAGCCGCGATGATGCCGGCCGATTTATGAGCGTGTACGTCAACAATGATGTGTTTCCCGAAGATCCGTTCCACCGCTTGGACGAAGAAGGTGTGGGCGAGTTGATGGAAATTGCAGTCGAGCGTGCGCGTAATGCGAAGCCGAGCATCAAGTTAGGCTTATGCGGCGAGCATGGTGGCGATTCTGCCTCGGTAAAATTTTGCCATTCCTTGGGTCTAGACTATGTTTCGTGCTCTGCTTTTCGAACGCCAATAGCCAAACTCGCGGCGGCACAGGCTGCGTTGGCCCAAAAAGCCCGCGAACAACAGAAAAATTGAAAATTGCCTAAACCCTTGGGCATTAACAATAAATGCGATTTATCAAATTTTCCGACCAGTGTTTCATAAGAAATAGCCTAGACAAGTAAGCCATAAACCGAGTAGACGCCCCCTATAACGAGACAATGGGATCTGCACCTGATGTTTATTTGCCGACTAAATTACGCACTTTGTGCACTAATTGCTGCCACCACTTTTGGTTTTGTGAACCCAACCGTTGCACAAAATGCCCCAAAGATAAGTGGCGATTTGACCCGCATCCTTGCGGATGAACGTGCCGTTCTTAGAAAAGTGCAACAAAATGATGTCATCATTATGACACGGGTTGATGCATTGAAGCCACGCAAGAAGCCAGCCAAATTACCAAAGATAAAACCGTCGGCGCAAATCGCGTCAAACAGTGGTGTTGACACAAAAGGTGTTCCGTCGAAATCACGTCTGAACGCAATGCCGCGGGCAAACGGAAATTCTGAGTGGGCTTGTCTGACAGAAGCACTGTATTTCGAAGCGCGTGGTGAAAGTATCGCAGGGATGTTTGCTGTCGCTGAAGTTATTATTAACCGCAAAGCATCACGGAAATTCCCGAACTCTATCTGTGGCGTGATCAGCCAAGGTGCTCATCGTCGCAACGCGTGTCAGTTTTCGTATAAATGTGATGGTATGGCAGAAGCATATCACGAGCCGCGCGCCTATGCGTTGGTTGGAAAGATTGCCCAAATATCACTTGAACGTCAGCAGCGCCCACTGACCAAAGGCGCAACTTTCTATCACGCGACATCGGTTAATCCGAAATGGTCACGGGTATTCGCGCGGACTGCGCGCATTGGGAAACACTACTTTTATCGTCCCAGCTGATTTCTTCCGAAATTTTGTGTGACGTAAAACGCCCCGCACGGCTGTTTTGGATCGTTTCGATATGCGGCAGCTGCGGCAGTGCTGGTCAACCTTTTGCGCAGCAAAGTCATTTTGTGGGGGCGAGAGTTCATCCATAAATGCCCAGACCATTCGGCCAAGCTTGCATATGTATGTACACCGATACGTTTTTTTGACCGCGTCAGATAGCTGCAGTTGGCGGCGTTATCGACGATGATTTTGCCCCCTTTGTGATCAAGCCGTGTCATACGCAGAATGTTTTCTGCGTATACTTGGTGTCTCAAGCCAGCTTTGCGGAAGCGCTTTCTTAAGGTTTCTTCGCCTGGTTGCCGTGAAATATGTGAAAGCTTGTTATACCGTGCCATATTCCTTGAGTGCATTAATGACGCGGTGATCATGGATTGATCTTCTATCAAACTTGATCGGCCAGCCAAGCAACGTTGAAAGTTAATCACCTTGCGCACAGAACTGGATACCAGCCTTTGATCAATCTGGTTGGGATTGACCACGCGCATTTCAGATGCCGTAAAGCGTGGCTTTGCACAAGTCGAGGCATGTGCCGCGCCTGTCATCGCCATCAACGCCACGGTGGCCGCAGATATTCGGATCAATCTATTTATCATATCAGCTTCATGCTTGCCCAATCTGGCATAATTATGTCGGAATAATAGGGTTTGTTGTCAATTGATGCGATTACGATATCAAGGCGAAAACCCGCCAGTTTGCCTTGATCTAGGCTTAGAAAATTACTAGATGCCAGTCATCCAGCAAAGGACATTTCTGATGGTCAATGACACAACACAAGCATTCAGCGCCCTAGAAGAGCGCGCATTGGCATCTGCTGTTGACGGCATGCTGGATCGGATTTGTGTGCGCGATTACACCAAAGAGGTTGAGATCGGTGCGTTTCAGTCGGAACGTGGTGTCGTGCAAAGGGTGCGGTTTAATGTTGTGTTAGAGGTGGCTAGTTCGGCGGCGGCCAAGTTTGACGACGTTGATCAAGTATTGTCCTATGACACTATAACCGAAGCAATCGAAGACCAGTTGGCATTCGAGCGGTTGAATCTGCTGGAAACATTGGCCGAACGCATTGCGGAACAAGTGTTGGACAACCCAAAAGCGGTGCGTGTGTTTTTGCGTATCGAAAAATTGGACCGAATTCCGGGATCGTTGGGCGTTGAAATCGTCCGCGCACGTTCAACCAATGGCGATGTGCATGAAATTGAAACGCCGAAAGCGCGCACTATTACTCCTGTATATCCAAACGTTATTTTTATGCCGAACGCTGTTTTGCATTCTGATACGTTGCCTGCATGGCTTGACGCCATTGCCGCATCGGACATGCCATCGATAATCTGTCTAGAAATGGCGCTAGAAGCAGAACCATCAACCAACCTTGACGTGGTAAACAAGCGTATACAATTGCTGTCGATTGAACAAAACGCTTGGGTTTTGGCCGCTAAAGACAAACGGTGCGTGGTTGTCGACAGTCGGACAGAGTTAGATTGGGCGATCAAAAATGGACAATTGTCGATTTGGGCACCATCCAAAATGGTATTGGATAGTGTGACGAAACCTGATGCGGGCGCGGACGCGCCTTTGGCATTGGCGCATTGGTTCGCCGAAGAATTCTCGGTTGACCATGTCGAAGTTTTGGCTGGCTTTGACGGGGCCTCGCCATCGCGTCGTTTGCGGATTTTGGCCGATCCAAGCGCGCTTTAGTGCAACTGTAATCTTGTGATCTGCACAGGTAGACCTTAAGTTAGCTGGACATGCGTGATTAAGTGAAAGCCTCGTGCGCCATATGATCTATTACCGTCCTATTGTTCGAACAGATGCGCCGCGTTCAGATGATGCTGTGTCCGTGGCGGGTGGTCTAACATGGTTTGATACATGCGAGCAGATCGAGCGTGGCAAGCCCTCACAGCTTATTGCCGTAA
>CALDZS010000107.1 GCA_937944065.1 uncultured Amylibacter sp.
GCACTTGGCCGCGCCGCTGGTGAAGCTGCGGTTGCTTTGGCTGAAGGCAAACCAGTTGGTGACAGCGTTCAATGGACATCGCCAGGTGGGACGACTTTCACTGCACGTTTCTTGGCCCCTGTTCCAGTTACAGCAAGCAACTTGAATGATGTTGTGGATGCAGGTTGGATCACCAAAGAAGCACTATGCCAAGGCGTTTCAAACGGCCCAGCACCTTGTAACTAAGACACAAGACTAACAAAGCGCGGCCACGAAACCTCGTGGCCGCGAATTTTATTACGCTGATATCGAAGGGTCTGACATGACAGACACAACATCCCAGCCAATCCCTATTAAAACAGAAGTTAGCATGTTCCAAAAATTGGAACTGGACACACGTTTATTGGGCATGATTGGCGCATTTGTAATACTATGCATCGGTTTTAATATTATGACCGACGGTCGTTTTCTGACCCCTCGCAACGTCTTTAACCTGACGATCCAATCCGTTTCGGTGGCAATTATGGCTTGTGGGATGGTTTTTGTTATCGTCAACCGCCACATTGATTTGTCTGTCGGCGCCCTATTGGCGACGACGTCAGCAGTCATGGCGATGATGCAAACTCAAATCCTGCCTAACACCTTTGGATTGGAACTAGGTCACCCGATGATCTGGATCCTTGCGATTGTGTCAGGCTTGATAGTGGGTACATCTATTGGTGCTTTCCAAGGCTGGCTTGTCGGATACCTGACTATCCCTGCTTTCATTGTTACATTGGGTGGTTTTCTTATCTGGCGGAACGTTGCTTGGTATCTGACCAGCGGCCAAACAATCGGCCCGTTGGACAAAAACTTTTTAGTCTTTGGTGGCACTAACGGTACTTTGGGTGTGACTTATAGTTGGATATTCGCGGCAATAGCGGCTGCAATGGCTCTCTATGGGATATCGCGCGCTAGACGTGGCAAGATCGCGCATGGTTTCCCAGTTAAACCATTCTGGGCCGAAGCCACGCTGGCTATCGCGACTATTGCTGCAATTTTTGGTTTTATTTGGACATTGAATTCTTACGCAATCCCATCTCGTCGTCTTGCACGTATGTTCGAGGCACGTGGTGAGGTTATGCCAGAAGGTCTGGTTGTCGGGTACGGTTTGCCTGTATCCGTTTTGATCCTAATCGTTGTGGCTGTCGCCATGACAATCATCGCGCGGAGCACACGGCTAGGGCGGTATATATTCGCCACTGGTGGAAATCCTGATGCCGCAGAACTGTCAGGTATCAACACCCGGTTCCTAACGGTGAAGATATTCGCGCTTATGGGCTTTTTGTGCGCCCTATCAGCTGTCGTTGCGTCCGCGCGTTTGGCGAACCATTCAAATGATTTGGGAACGTTGGACGAGTTGCGCGTGATTGCCGCTGCCGTGATTGGCGGAACGGCCTTGGCGGGCGGTTTTGGCACCATTTATGGGGCTATCTTGGGTGCTTTTATCATGCAAGCCTTGCAGTCGGGAATGGCGATGGTTGGTGTTGATGCACCGTTCCAAAATATCGTTGTTGGTACCGTGCTGGTTTTGGCGGTTCTATTGGACATTGTCTATCGTAAAAGACTGGGGGCAAAATAATGCAAACTGCAAAAGAACTCCGCGCAGCAGGCGCGCCACCATTGGTCGATATGAAAGACATCTCTATCGCGTTTGGTGGTATCAAGGCGGTGGATAAGGTGTCCATTGACCTCTATCCTGGCGAGGTTGTTGGGCTGCTTGGACATAACGGGGCAGGTAAATCTACTCTGATCAAGGTCCTGTCTGGTGCGTATCAAAAAGATGCAGGCGAGATTTTTATCGACGGAGAACGGGTCGAAATTCACAATCCACGCGATGCACGCAACAACAATATCGAGACAATCTATCAAACCCTTGCGTTAGCAGATAATCTGGATGCGGCATCCAACCTATTTCTGGGTCGTGAACTGGTAACACCGTTGGGATTTATTGACGATTCCGCGATGGAGGCGGAGTGTCGCAAAATCATGGCGCGTCTAAACCCAAACTTTCAAAAGTTTAACGAGCCTGTTTCTGCCTTGTCAGGCGGTCAACGACAATCTGTGGCAATCGCACGTGCGGTATACTTCAACGCGCGCATCTTGATAATGGACGAACCTACTGCGGCACTTGGCCCGATGGAAACGCAAATGGTTGCAGATCTTATTCTGAAACTAAAAGCGCAGGGCATCGGTATATTCCTAATCGATCACGACGTTCATTCAGTCATGCAATTGTGTGACCGCGCGTGTGTCATGAAAAACGGTCAGACAGTTGGAACCGTCGATATCGAAGATGTGACCGACGACGACCTGCTTTCGATGATCATCTTGGGTAAAAATCCAAAAGAAAAAAAAGCATAAGGAAACTATCATGGCTGGCTTCTTCGAAGGCATAAACAAGGTTCCTTTTGAAGGACCAAGCAGCGTCAATCCCATGGCATTCCGGCACTATAACCCAGATGAAATTGTCATGGGTAAGCGGATGGAAGATCACTTGCGGTTTGCCGTTGCCTATTGGCACAGTTTCGCATGGGAAGGTGGCGATCCATTCGGTGGTCAAACCTTCGAACGTCCTTGGTACCCACAAGATGATATGGGCCGCGCAAAAATGAAGGCAGATGTTGCGTTCGAGATGTTTGACATTCTGAACGCTCCGTTCTTTTGCTGGCATGATGCCGACATTCGTCCAGATCAGGGTAACTTTGCAGATAATCTGTCCACATTGGACGAAATCACCGACTATATCGGCGAAAAAATGCAAACCTCTGGCACCAAGTTGTTGTGGGGCACCGCGAACATGTTCAGTCATCGTCGCTGGATGAGCGGTGCCAGCACCAACCCTGACCCAGATGTCTTTGCGTTCGCAGCGGCTACCGTGAAATCCTGTATGGATGCGACGCACAAGCTGGGCGGCGAAAACTATGTTCTTTGGGGCGGTCGCGAGGGGTATGAAACCCTGCTTAACACCAACCTTGGGCAAGAACTGGATCATATGGGTCGGTTCTTGAACATGGTCGTCGAGTATAAGCACAAGATCGGGTTTAAAGGTGCGATCCTTGTGGAACCCAAACCACAAGAGCCATCAAAGCATCAATACGATTATGATGCGGCGACATGCATTGGTTTTCTGCGCAAATATGGCTTGGAAAACGAAGTGAAATTGAACTTGGAACAGGGTCACGCAATTCTTGCCGGGCATTCATTTGAACATGAAATTGCCGTAGCCGTCGCTGATGATATGCTTGGATCCATTGATATGAACCGCAATGATTATCAATCAGGCTGGGACACGGATCAATTCCCCAATAACGTACCAGAGGTCGCGTTGGCCTATTACCACATTCTGAAATCAGGTGGACTTAAAACTGGTGGCACCAATTTCGACGCAAAGGTGCGTCGCCAGTCAATCGACCCCCAAGATTTGATCGCGTCCCATATCGGCGGGATGGATGTATGCGCACGCGGCCTAAAAGCCGCCGCCGCGATGATAGAGGATGGCGGGTTAGAGGCAGCTTTGGACACACGCTATGCTGGCTGGCAAACTGATGCCGCGAAAGACATTCTGAACAGTGATCTAGAAAGTATTGCCAACATCGTGCTGGATCAAAACATCAATCCGATACCTGTATCGGGGCGCCAAGAGATCTTGGAGAATTACGTTAATCGATTTGTGTAACTCAGATGCATCCGCATTTGGCGCCAGAAGGTTAAAACACTTCAACAAAACAATTTAGAAAAGCGATAAAGCACCACCCCTATCAGGTGGTGCTTTTCAATTTGAACGTTTTGGTGTGTGTTTTTTAAGCGACTTCAACTTTTGAATTGCGACGGCGGCCTAAGAAACCAATGCCCCCTAGTGCGCTCAGTAATAACAGACCACTGGCTGGCAACGGAATAGGAGACACTTCGATACGGAAGTCTGATCCCAAATACGCAGAGCTATCAAAGCCCATGCCGTTGCTTGCAGGGTTTCCGCCCGCGGCACCCCAAAGTCCGATGATACCATTCTGAAACGCGTTCACACCCTGCGCCGCATTATAAACCTCGTCAAGAAACTTAATATCATGTGTACCAGAATATGCGCTGGTACCTGCAAACGTAGTTGTGAAACTACCAATGTAGGCACCACCGATGCCCGCGAAGTTAAGCAAGCCCACCACAGACGCGGTACCGCCGCCGACCAGATCCATCACAAAAGAGATGTCACCAGTCACATCGTTCCACGAACCTGATCCGGTGCCAGTAGCTTTGACAATAGAAGCACCGCACATCGCGTTACAGCCAGATGCCTCGTGGAATAGCGTTGATGTAAACCCGCCTGCACTTGAATTAACAAACCCATCAATGTTGAAAGTCGTTGCTGATGCAGCGCCTGCAAGCAGCGTGGCAGATACTGTGATACCTAGAAATTTATTAAACATAGGATAAAACTTCTTGAAAAAATTAGTCGCTTTTTAAGCAAACGAAATATAGTTTATTGAAGCTAATTATAGCCTAAATACCGATATTTCTTAATCTGACGTGACCACTAGCGGTACCACTCAAACGGTTAAATACCCGCTATTATCTTTGTTTAGTGATGTAGATCACACATGGTCAGTGCGATTACCTTTCGATCAAATAAATTAGATGGATACTGTTATTCTCGCCCGAAAAACCGATTCTGCAACCGTAAGGAGGCGTTCAGAGAAATCGCCCCAAACGCATGTAAGGTATTAAAACTGCGAGTCTTGTTGACTAAAATGGGACTGTTATTGCTAACGCCCCATCGCGAAAAATTCGTCATTAGGTCGCATTGCAGTCACGTTGGCCATTCGGTTCGACATACCGAAAAACGCAGAAATGGCTGCTATGTCCCAGATGTCTTCATCAACAAAACCGGCCTCGCGCAGGTGATCAAAATCTGAATCGCAAACGGTATCGGATGCCCGCGAAACCTGCATGGCAAAATCAAGCATGATGCGCTGCTTGCTCGTGATGTCCGCCTTACGGTAATTCACTGCAATCTGGTCAGCGATAAACGGGTCCTTGGCGCGAATGCGCAAAATGGCACCGTGTGCGACAACACAATATTGGCATCCGTTCTTATTAGACGTTGCGACCACAATCATTTCGCGCTCTGCCTTGGTCAGGTTGCTGTCACCATCCATCAAAGCATCATGGTATGCCATGAACGCACGAAATTCTGCAGGTCGATGCGCAAGCACCAAAAACACGTTGGGTATAAAACCCGCCTTTTCTTGGGTGAGCAGGATGCGATCCCGAATATCCTCGGGCAGATCCTCTAATTCAGGCACAGGAAACGCGCTTATTTGGGTCATT
>CALDZS010000108.1 GCA_937944065.1 uncultured Amylibacter sp.
AAGATAAATCCGACAAAGGATATAAGGACAGCGAGGGTCATAAAGTGCAAGTTTCCGCTATTGCATAATTTTCAGCATCAGCGTTTTTCCGCTTTGCAGCTGCCACTTCACGTTCAGCAGTTTGGATTTGCGCCTTTTCCAACCGATCCAAGGATTGATCATTATCTTTATCAAATCCGTCGAAAGTATCGCGCATACCCGCCATAAACTCTGCCTCCACAGTACGGCCATCGCCGTTCTTATCGAAAACATGATAATCTTCAATCAGGCCCATTAAGCGCGCGCGCGCAGAACTGTTACCCGTCGATTTTGTTGCTTGCGTTTCAGCCTCGGCCAACATTTCCGAAAACTCAAAAATGTCATTATCATTTAGGTCTGGTACCTTTAATTGCTTTATCAAACCCGACAAAACTTGGGCGGCCTGTTCAGGTGTTGGTTGAAAACTCATGCGGTTGGCCACCAAAGGCTGATTTGCAAAGACCCGCAATTCGTCCATTGAAACATCGCCGTTCGCATCCAGATCATAGATCATCCACTTGGCCATCAATCGTGCGCGATTTTTGGCGCGGGTTATCAACTGTTTCTTATCTTGATCTTTCTTTGAAATGCCCGCACCCAAGCGATCAACGCGTTTATATGACAAAAACAACTGCGCCTCGATCTCTTGCCAAGTGGACGCGCGCCGCATGGCGGATGTCAAAGCTGGTATTGCCACAATTTCCATTGGCGTAAAAGTTTTGTCAGGCGCGTTTTGGCCTTCCAGTTGCAGAACCTTGGGCTTTTTCGCAGACTTTTTTACGTCAGGTGCGTTGTCGCCTTCCAATTGTAGCAATCTCGGCTTCTTAACCGTTTCAGCACTAGCGACACAGATGGACATGCTCATGGTTACAAGACTAATTAGAATGAGTTTCACGCGAAATTCCTTAACTGATTGAATAGGCTTAGGGTAAGCGCGCAATTTCTGTCATGCAAGCGCAAGAAAGTGGTATTCCGCCGAAGGATGGACTTGATCAGCGTGGCCCAACTCTTTAGACCCACGATAATTTGCAAATTGGCGCGCGATTCCCCCGCGCGCCTCCAGCTAGCGGGAAAAATGCCATGCCAAGACGCTCCGATATAGACACAGTCATGATCATCGGTGCGGGGCCTATTATAATCGGGCAGGCCTGCGAGTTTGACTATTCTGGTGCACAAGCCTGCAAGGCGCTGAAGGAAGAGGGGTACCGCGTTGTTCTGGTAAACTCTAACCCTGCCACCATAATGACCGACCCTGACATGGCTGACGCGACTTACATCGAACCGATCACACCTGGCGTCGTTGCCAAAATAATCGAAAAAGAACTGACCAAGCCTGAAACTGGCAAGATGGTCTTGCTGCCAACCATGGGCGGGCAAACTGGTTTGAATACGGCTTTGGCGCTGGACGATGATGGCACGTTAGAGAAATTTGATATCGAGCTGATCGGGGCGAAACGCGAAGCGATTGAAATGGCCGAAGACCGCAAATTGTTCCGCGAAGCTATGGACCGTTTGGGCATTGAGAACCCGCGTGCCACAATCGCTGAAAGCATGGAAGAAGCCATGGCAGCCATCGACACGGTCGGCCTACCAGCCATCATTCGCCCTGCTTTCACCATGGGCGGCACCGGCGGCGGTATTGCATATAACCGCGAAGACTATGAACATATCTGTGCGACTGGGCTAGATGCCTCGCCTGTGTCTCAAATCCTAATCGACGAGTCGTTGCTAGGCTGGAAGGAATACGAGATGGAAGTTGTCCGCGATAAAGCTGACAACGCGATCATCGTGTGCACGATTGAAAACATCGACCCTATGGGCGTGCACACAGGCGACAGTATTACCGTCGCCCCTGCCTTAACGCTGACCGACAAAGAATATCAAATGATGCGGACGCATTCGATCAACGTTCTGCGAGAAATCGGCGTGGAAACTGGTGGATCAAACGTACAGTGGTCGGTAAATCCTGCCGATGGCCGCTTGGTTGTGATCGAAATGAACCCACGTGTGTCACGCTCTTCTGCGCTGGCATCCAAGGCAACAGGCTTCCCGATTGCCAAGATCGCCGCGAAACTGGCTGTGGGATATACACTAGACGAGTTGGACAATGACATCACCAAAGTCACGCCAGCATCGTTCGAACCCAGCATCGACTATGTTGTCACAAAAATCCCGCGCTTTGCGTTTGAGAAATTCCCAGGTGCAGAAGCAACGCTGACCACCGCGATGAAATCTGTGGGCGAAGTAATGTCCATCGGTCGCACCATACACGAAAGCTTGCAAAAGGCACTTTGCTCAATGGAGACGGGTCTGACAGGTTTCGACGAGATGGAAATCGAAGGTGCGCCCGCCAAATCTGCAGTGATCCGCGCGATCTCAACCCAAACGCCTGACCGTATGGTGTTGATTGCACAAGCTATGCGCCATGGTTTAACCAACGATGAAATCCACGCGACCACCAAGTTTGACCCATGGTTTCTTGATCGCATCCGCGAGATTGTCGATGTAGAGGCGGCGATCCGTGAAAACGGTTTGCCAACCGATGCACCTGCCTTGCGCCGCATCAAAATGATGGGCTTCTCAGATGCGCGCCTTGCTACACTCACTGGTTCCAAAGAACGCGACATCCGTATCAACCGTACCAAAATGGGTGTAACGGCAGTGTTCAAACGCATCGATACCTGTGCCGCCGAGTTTGAGGCGCAGACACCCTACATGTATTCGACCTACGAGGCGGATGCGATGGGGGACGTGGAATGCGAGGCCCGGCCTTCTGATGCCAAAAAGGTCGTCATCTTGGGCGGCGGACCAAACCGCATCGGCCAAGGTATCGAATTTGACTACTGCTGTTGTCACGCTTGCTATGCACTGACCAAAGCAGGTTACGAAACCATCATGGTCAACTGTAATCCAGAAACCGTATCTACCGATTATGATACATCTGATCGTTTGTATTTTGAACCGTTGACCATGGAAAGTGTCATGGAGATTCTACGAGTTGAACAGGAAAATGGCACTTTGCACGGTGTGATCGTGCAACTTGGCGGGCAAACGCCGCTGAAATTGGCCAATGACCTAGAGGCAGAGGGCATCCCGATCCTTGGCACCACGCCAGACGCGATTGATTTGGCCGAGGACCGCGAACGATTCCAACAGTTGCTAGAAAGCCTAAACCTAAAGCAGCCGTACAACGGCATCGCCAACAGCCCAGAACAGGCTTTGGAAATCGCCCAAGACGTTGGCTATCCACTGGTGATCCGCCCCTCCTATGTGTTGGGTGGACGCGGCATGGAAATCGTGCGCGATGATGCGCATCTAAACCGCTATATCAAAGAGGCGGTCAAGGTATCTGGTGACAACCCCGTGCTGCTCGACAGCTATCTTGTCGGTGCGATCGAAGTTGATGTTGACGCGCTGTGTGACGGCACCGACGTGCATGTCGCTGGTATCATGCAACATATCGAAGAGGCTGGCGTGCATTCAGGCGACAGCGCTTGTTCGTTGCCACCCTACTCGCTGTCTGACGAACTGATCGCTGA
>CALDZS010000109.1 GCA_937944065.1 uncultured Amylibacter sp.
CAAGTGCGCTTTGCCTACACCTATCGGTTCGGTCTATCTGCGACCAGATCGGTTTGCCAAGGCGCACCCGGAATTGCGTTTGCGATTGTTGTCTCATTGCTTGCGTTGGGTATCTGCCGCGTCTTACGCGCCGCGACTTGATGCCACAAAGCGCGCAGAATCGGAACTGGCTGCGGGCAAATCCACCAGCCTACACGGCTGCTTAATTTCGCAACACAAAGACGGCCGTGTTGAAATTACGCGCGAATTTAACGCGATGCCGACGGATATAGCTTCGACACTAGCTTATGATAATCGTTGGGCGATTGCTGGGCTGGATCGCCAAACCCCTTACCAATTAAGGGGATTGGGCGATGATGGCATCGCGCTGTGTCCTGATTGGGCACAAACAGGCCATTCGCGGCGTGCAATCGTCGCATCCCCGTCGGTTTGGCTAAAAGGCGAATTGATTGCCGCTCCGTTTGCAGGTAAACAGAATTCCTGCACATGTGCGTTAATTCGCGGTCATCACCATTTCTTTACGTCCATAAAAACGCATTGAAACTTTCGACACACGCATTAGGTAACATAGTGCAACTGACCCGTCGCTTAAGCGATGGAATTAAAGGAGATGCGTCTTGAACAATAATCGGAACCTTGTTTTCTATATCGTTGGGTTTTTCCTGCTGATGGCGATGTTCAATCTATTCAGTGGTGGTGCAAATACCGCTGCAGGTCGCATTGATTATTCTGACCTGGTCAATAAAGTTGACGCAGGCGAGGTGGTATCTGCCACCGTGAACGGTGAAAGCATCACCGTAAAAGACAAGGGCGGTAACACATTCCGCGCGATTGCACCGTTTAACGATGATGCCTTGTTGGAACGCATGCTAACTTCCAAAGTCAACGTAACTGTGGAACCGCAAGGCGAAACGGCATTCGAGTTCTTTGCCAAGTATTTCTTGCCAATTCTGTTGCTAATCGGTGTATGGATTTATTTCATGAACCGTATGCAAGGTGGCGGCAAAGGTGGTGCAATGGGCTTTGGTAAATCCAAGGCAAAGTTGTTGAACCAAGACGAAGACCGAAAAACCTTCGACGATGTCGCTGGTATTGATGAAGCGAAGGAAGAACTGCAAGAGATTGTAGAATTCCTGCGCGATCCGCAAAAATTCTCGCGTCTTGGTGGTCAAATCCCCAAAGGTGCATTGCTTATCGGCCCTCCGGGTACTGGTAAAACCTTGCTGGCACGCGCTGTTGCAGGCGAGGCGGGTGTTCCGTTCTTTACCATCTCGGGCTCTGATTTCGTCGAGATGTTTGTTGGTGTTGGTGCATCCCGTGTGCGCGACATGTTCGAACAAGCCAAAAAGAACGCTCCATGTATTGTGTTTATCGACGAGATTGACGCGGTTGGTCGCCATCGCGGTGCCGGTTACGGCGGCGGTAATGACGAGCGTGAACAGACATTGAACCAATTGTTGGTCGAAATGGATGGATTCGAGGCCAACGAAGGCGTGATCCTATTGGCCGCAACCAACCGTCCTGACGTGTTGGACCCGGCCCTGAAACGCCCTGGTCGTTTTGACCGTCAGGTGCAGGTACCAAATCCCGACATTAAAGGCCGTGAAATGATCCTAGAGGTTCATGCGCGCAAAACACCACTAGGCCCCAACGTTGATCTGCGGATTATCGCACGTGGGACACCAGGCTTTTCTGGTGCTGATCTGGCCAACCTGGTCAATGAAGCCGCGTTGAAAGCTGCGCGCGACGGCAAACGTTTTGTCGCGATGGAAGATTTCGAAGCCGCCAAAGACAAGGTCATGATGGGATCAGAGCGTCGTTCGATGGTTCTGACTGAAAAGCAGAAAGAACACACAGCTTATCACGAAGCGGGTCATGCAGTTGTAGGCATGTCGTTAGAAGAGTGTGATCCTGTTTACAAAGCAACGATTATTCCACGCGGCCAAGCGTTGGGTATGGTTGTGTCTTTGCCAGAAATGGATCGTCTGAACTGGCACAAAAATCAATGTGTGCACAATCTTGCCATGACCATGGCGGGTAAAGCAGCCGAGATTATCAAATGGGGCGAAGATAACGTATCCAACGGCCCGTCTGGTGACATTCAACAAGCATCATCTCTGGCGCGAGCCATGGTCATGCGTTGGGGCATGTCTGACTTGGTCGGCGATATCGACTATCAGGCTGCGCACGAAGGCTATGCTGGCGGTAACGTTGGTGGGTTCTCGATTTCGACCAAGACAAAAGAATTGATCGAGGACGAAGTAAAGCGCCTGATTGATGACGGTTACAAAACTGCACACGCAATCTTGACTAAGAAAAAGAAAGAGTTCGAGCGTTTGGCGCAAGGATTGCTGGAGTATGAAACCCTGACAGGCGATGAAATTGCCAAAGTCATGAAAGGTGAAGCGTTGGGCGATGATGACGACGATGCGAAGCCGAAGGGCAAGAAAGTCGCGGCATCCGTTGCTGCAATCCCCAAGACCAAGAAAAAGCCACGAAAGCCTGACCCCGATATGGAGCCAGAGCCGTCGGCCTAACGATTTGAAAAACCAGCCTCGTGCGGGTTTTTTTATGCCTGTGTTTTCAATGCGAAACGGGAAAATACTCAAAGGGCGCTTCATTGGGCATTTATGTCGGTTTTTTTGCATGGTGGCGATCCGATTCTGACGCACTGTCCGGCTAGAAAATCAACTAGAACGGACGTTTCCAACATGGGTTATAAAACTGACATCGAAATCGCGCGCGAAGCCAATAAGATCCAAATTCAGGACATTGGCGCAAAGCTGGGCATCCCTTCAGAGCATTTGCTGCCTTTTGGCCATGACAAAGCAAAGGTCAGCGCAGAGTTTATCAAAGCGCA
>CALDZS010000110.1 GCA_937944065.1 uncultured Amylibacter sp.
GTTAGATGTTATTAACGAATTTCAGGACGAAAGCACAAAGTTAATTGAAGACTATCAAGGTATGGTGGTTAAGTTTGTTGGCGATGGGTTGCTTGCGCTATTTGGTTGGCCAATCGCGTCCGAGCGGGATCCCTTAAATGCCGTACGTGCTGCCAAAAAACTGGCCGAGGAGTTTGGGTCGCAGGTTAAGGTCGGGGGTAAACCGCTGGAACTGCGCGTGGGGATCGACACTGGTTTGGCTGTTGTAGGCGATCTGGCGTCGAACATGCCTGATGTTTTCGGAGATGTTCCGAATTTGGCGGCGCGCCTTCAAGGCTTGGCGCAACCAAGCGGGGTGTTGATATCAGAGGCGACGCACAATCTGGTGAACCGTTTTTATAGTTGTAACGCGACTGGTCCAATAATGGTCAAAGGATTGGGTACCATCAACGCGTGGGCACTGGAAGGCGAACGTGTAGATATAAACCAAACTTACTATGGCGATGTCGGACGCATCCCTTTGCAAGGGCGCACTGCCGAGTTGAACAATCTACGCTCTATTTGGGAGGTTGCATCAAATGGTTCCTTCCAGATTGCGTGTATCCAAGGCGAAGCCGGTTTGGGTAAATCGCGTTTGTCCTCGGAATTTATGCAACAGATCGGACCCGAAGCCAAGATATTCACATTGTTAGGATCACCCGACGCTGGGCAAAAGCCGATGCGGCCGATTATCGAATTGATTGAACAATTGGCAGATTTTACAAACAAGGATACGGTTGCCGCACGGACCAAAAAATTAGAGCAGTTGGTGGCGGATGCGAACCTGCAAGAGGGTGCATATTTCAACGTGATTGCCGCCCTGAGTGATTTACCACAAAAGGATCTGGTCGCAAATTTCACACCAGAAAGCCGTCGCGCTTCGTTGCTGTCTGGTTTGAAAAAAATACTAGAGTTTAAAGCCAAATCTGGACCGCTATTGTTGTTGATCGAAGACCTTCATTGGTTGGATCCGACATCATTTGAACTGGCAACTCTTGTTGGCGCAATGGATGATAACCTGTCCGCGATGATTTTGGCGACCACGCGACCGGAAATTGCCGCACCTTGGTTGAACCAAAATAATTGCTCTGTCCAAAAACTCGCACCGCTTAACCGCGAAGACGCGGAAAGAATTTTGCATGACATGCTGGGTGGCGGAAACGAGGTATTGGCCAAGGTAATTAATCAAGTCATAGATCGTGCCGACGGGATACCTTTGTATCTAGAAGAGCTGTCTCGGTCGGTCCACATGGCCCTGGATAATTTGGCGATCCCTGCTTCACTACAAGACTCGCTCATGGCCCGTCTGGATCGGCTCGGCGGCGCGCGCGAGGTTGCTTTGGCAGCGGCAATACTAGGCCGCGATATCAGTGTGGGTTTGCTTTCGGAATTGTTGAACCGCGATGAGAGATCTATTCGGCACGCACTGGATCAATTGGTTGTCGAGCAGGTTCTGACCGCAATTGACCATGGTAACACCCATGACTTTCAGTACAGATTTCGCCACGCATTGTTGCTGGAGGCCGCGTACGACAATCAACTTATGCGCCATCGCCGCGAGATGCATTCGCGTGTTTCCGACATTTTGACAGATTGGTCAGAGGCAGGACAATCTTGGGCGCCGGACGCGATTGCGTACCACCAATCCAAGGCACACCGCCATTCAGAGGCAACCGCCAATTTCCGACAGGCAGGTTTGGCAGCCCTCAATGCGGCGCGGTATGAAGATGCTGAACGCTTATTCAAATCTGCACTAACCGATTTTTCAAAGGCGGCCGCAGGATCACCCCTTTCAGATGATGATAAAACCCAAGAGTTGGGTATCAAGATTGAACTTGGCCGGGTGTTAATTGCCCGCGAAGGCTTTGCCGCAAAGGCGGTTGGCGAGGCTTTTGCGGATGCCGAACGCATTGGTCGCGAATTGGGGCCAAGCCCTGCGATGATTGGAGCACTTTGGGGAACATGGCTGTTCAAATTGGTTTCAGGCGATCTACCCCGCGCGATGGAGTTGTCCACGGAACTGACCATGATGGGCGAGGCAGGTGCCAGTCTTGATGACAGTGGTCTGTTCATGGAGGCAAGTTGGGCCTTGGGAAACACAGAATTCTGGGGTGGCAAACTGGACGCTTCGATTGCGTCGCTGACCCGATCCATATCCATCTATGATCACGAAAAACACGCCGACCATGCTATGCTCTACGGTCAAGATCCTTTTGTCGCGGCCCAGTGCTACACCGCCTATACACAATCTATCAGGGGTGAGCACAGTGCCGCATCGGCCGCCCAAGACGCGGCGATTGCCCACGCCAAAACCTTGAACCACCCTTTCTCTACAGCATGGTCTTTATGCTTTCCTGCTGTGGTGGCCGTTTTTCAGGGTGAAGCGGAAGAAGCGAAACGTTTGTCTGCAGTGGCACTTGGTCACACAAACAATCAGGTTATGCCATTTTGGCAAACCGCGATGACCATCGTGCATGGGTGGGCGGCTGCGCGTTGTGGCGACATCGACACGGGTTTGGCCGAATGCCAAGCGGGGTTAAATGTTTATGGCGCCATCGGGTCACGCACAGTGCAGCCCTTTTTCCGCGGCTTAATGGCTGATTGTTATGCGCTGGCAGGTCAGGCCGAGCAGGCCAAAGAGATGTTGCAGTCTGGCATAGATTTGGCCGATGAAACGGGCGAATTGTTATCGACGGTCATCTTGCACAAGATGACAGCGGAACTGGGTGATGGTGGAATTTATGACGCCAAAACCCGTGACAAACACCTTTTGATTGCGATCAAGCTGGCGCAGGAAACAGGGGCGCGTTCCGTGGAATTAGATGCCGCATACCTGTTAGCCAAGACAACTGGTGAACGTCATTTTGACATTCTGAAAACTGCCGTTGCCAACGCGCCCGAGCCAACGAAAACGCGGAATGGCAGACACGCGCTGAAATTACTCGAGGGCAACTGACCCTCGAACACACACAATTTATTCAATTAGGGAGCATTACAATGAACCAATATTATGTCGATCGAGGCGGAGAACAGGTTTACCGTCCGCCCTTCAATGCCGAAGGCGTTGATTTTTTTTCTTTTGTTGTAAAAGCGGATAAAGCTGCGATGAACAAATCGATCTGCGATTTGTGCTTGAATGGCCCGTCAAATCAGCCGGGTCGTTATGAAATGGCCATTCCATATGTGATGGTGGTTTACAACAACATCGCCTCGTTGGTTAGTACCGATCC
>CALDZS010000111.1 GCA_937944065.1 uncultured Amylibacter sp.
CCTGATCTGCGTAACAGATCGTCTTTACCGCAAAGAATTTGCAAAAGCCATGCAGCTATTGCAGGCCAAGCAATACGCGCAATTCTGGATCGCGCAAACTGACGACTTCGCCAAGATGCGCGTCTGCATCCGGGCTCGCCATCCAAGCCAAACAAATGGCGACCCATTCAGGTGGGATATGATCATCCCACGGAATTTGGGATACAGGATTTACGCCACTATCACGGATCACAATTTGCATATTGGTGGCGACAGTTCCGGGTGATAAAACGTGGGATCGGATATTATTCCTAAATTCCTCAAGGTGCAGGCAAGCATGGAAATGGTGGACTGCGGCCTTAGACGTGCAATAGGCCGACCAACCTTCAAGTGCTGAAGTTGCAGCGCCAGACCCCAAAGAGATTACGGTGCCGCCGCCATTTGATTTCATCAAGGGTAGGCATTCACGTACAGCATAAAAAACGCCTTTTATATTGACGTCTATAACGCGTTCCCAAGCGGCACTGTCGGCATGTTCAATCCGTTCAACAGGGTCCAACATTCCGGCGTTATTGATCAACACGTCAGGCGCACCATACGTTTCTGTGCAGGTTTGCACCATGGATTGGACGTCTAACAGGTTGGAAATATCACAGGGTACGCCAATTGCGTCACCGCCGTTTTTTCTAATATCGCGGGCCAAGGCATTTATCTTGTCTTTGCTGCGCGCGCTAAGAACCAAACGTGCGCCCAGCTTTGCAAAATGTGTGGCGGTGGCCGCGCCAATTCCGCGCGACGCACCTGTGATGATGACTGTTTTGTTTCTCAAATGGGACATGCTGATCCTTTTCGCTAACTGCCCAGCAGTTTGCGCTGTTCAAAGATCAGATGCAAACATCGTTATTTCTTGATGCGCAAACGAGCCTTCATACCACGATGAAAGCGACAGAAATAATCTTTGTTCATCTGTGCCGTCACAGTAATCGGCTCGCTAGTTTCGCCCTTTTTCAAGGTTCCAGTGTCCCAGCTTTCGTCTTTGGCCGTTGCTGTGTGGGGTGCGCCGTCTTCGTTTGTCCATGTGATCGTGTCGCCGACACGCACGTTAATTTTGTTTGGGGCAAATTTGAATTTGCTGATTGTTATATTGTGCGCGGTCGGTGCTGCACGCAAAGGGGCGGCAATCAAGCTAAGGGCCGCGAATGCGCCGCCGGTGCGAAGTAGGTTACGTCTGTTCATCATAGTCTCCAAAAACTGTTATCATCATACTTGTCATGAAGTAACGCTAACGAAATGTGATTAGTTTCACAACTAATGGTCTTTTTATTCAAATGAGGGGCAAAACGAGCCTCGAACCTATTGTTTTGGGAAATAGTCTTCGCATTTGCCTTCGCGATACACATCGGCAGTACAACAATGCAGACCACCACCGAATGCGTATGCATCGCGCAGCTCAACGGGCACAACTTCCATACCCAGTTTGTCCATCTGTTCCATTTGATAGACTTCTGATGCTTCGACACAAACTGTTTTCGGATCAAGCACCAGTACATTCATGGATAGCCACGTGGATGAATAGCACAAAGGTGGTGGTGTATTATGTGAAGGGCTGACCGCATCCACAATCTCCCAGCCGTTATCAATGAACATTTTACGCTGATCTTCTGGCAGTCGGCGTTGTGGATTGTTCAAGATTAGACCGGGACGCAATGGGGTGAATGTCGCGTCAATATGGATTGGATACGGATCCCCTGGAAAGTTTACCGTGTGAACACGGTGGTCAGGGAAATGGCGCGCCAACCATTCGATACCCTTTTCGTTGGTGGTAAACCCATGTTGCACAACCAGATCACGGCCAAAGCGCAGAACATCAGCTGCGTCGAACAAGGGTTCTTCTTCTGTCGTCACAAAGAATTTTTTGGCAGCCCATTCCAAACGTTTCGCGTCACCGATTTTCTCGGACAAATAATCTGGATGGTAATCTGCATCCGTTAGGCGCGGTTTTGGCGCCGCCTCGTGACGGAATTTGGGGTCCTCGTTGAAATATTGCTGCATCAATGGGCGATAGTTCAAATACTCGAACCAGCGGCAGCGGTAGGACATTGTGGCCTCTAGGATTTCTGATCCAACGGTCAGCAGCACATCTCGGGGTGGCATACAGCCAAATTGGCTTTCGGTGTGAAAGTCGGGTGTTGTCGCTGGTTTTGCGTGATCAATACAGGTCGGGCGATCCACACGGATGCCGCGATCGATCAATTGTTTGGCAAATGCATCCAACAACTCGTTTGCACGATCGATAGTGTCTTGCGGGCGCTTGCCCCACTGGCCACGCATGTCGCTATCTTCGGGGACTTTTGCATCTAGGGCAGGTTCTGCGGGTGGGATGTGGCCGTCATCAGCGCGCCCTACGATCACATGTTTCAACGGATCCCATTCGTTCCAGCTGTTAACGACGGTTTTTTGCGTGTTTGACATGAGTTTTCCTTCGAACTTGGCTCGGCAGACAGAACCGCAAGAATGCCCTTTTTGCAAGCAGGATTTTAGATGTTTTGATGGTTGCACTTATCTCGGCTTGCCCTATCCTTTAACGCGATAGATATAGGAGCCGAGAATGTTTAAGAATTTTACATTGAAAACAACGACCATGTTGACCAGTTCTTTGCTGGCGTCAGGCGCATTTGCTGAACAAGGTGCGACCCAAATATTAGAAGAGTATTTTGCAAATTTTGAAGGCGGCACCATAGATGTTGTGGTTGGCGACAAAGATGACGCATCACGCTACACGCAGTGGAACAACGTCATTATGTCCGCCTCTGGCGATAAATTCCAAGTGGCAATGCCCTTCATCCGCGTAGAGAAAAAATTGCTGGGCGGATACGAATTGTCGTATTCCCCCATAGTCAAAGGCGCGTTTCAGTCGCCTGATCCCGAAGTCATTGATCCAGTCGAATTCGTTATTAAAACAAACGATATGACTATCGAAGTTGGCGGATCAGCGGGCGCGCGGTCTTACGATAGTGAGGTGAAAAGTTTTTCCTTTACTACATTACCACACCCTTCGATTGATATTCAACTTTCAGCGCAGAACGGCACCAGCTCGCAAACACTATCAAACAATCAATACCCCCGGATGGCCGGCGAATTCGATTTTGAAACGATGAATGTGAATTATAAATTCACCATCGAAGGTCAAGAAGTTGCCGCAAACACAAGTATGAATGGCATGTCTGGGTCCTATGATTTTCCTATGATCACAGATATTGATCCAACAAACCCGATGGCTGCATTTGATCCCAAGCGCGATCTGGTCATCGATTATGCGATCAAAAGTGGTTCGGCTGAATCATCTGTCGTCAGCCCAATGGGGCCAATTTCATTCATAGGTAAATTTGGCCGAGGCACTGGTACTATGGGAATGAAAGACAGTGTCTTTACCATGCAAGGGGACACATATGATCTTACGTATAGTGTCGACGCGCGGGCGATGGGTATGCCGCCAATTGATCTGGAAATGAAGAGCGCAATTGCGAATATGACAGTTCCAATTGACAACCAAGGCGTGGCGAAAGACGCACGTTATAAGATCGCTATGGAGGAGCTTCGGATGTCCGACAGCGTGTGGGCAATGTTTGACCCAACGCGTGCCTTGCCGCGCGATCCAATTTCTCTGGATATTGATCTGGCCGCCAAGATACGTTGGTTGCGATCACTAGCAGAAATGAAAAACCTTACCGATGGCACTGCCCCGATAGAGGCAGAAAGTGCAGAAATCACATCGCTGTTCCTAAAAGGTGCGGGGGCAGAGATTGACGCGAAAGGTTCTTTCAAATTCGACAACTCATCCTTCCCACCAAAGCCTGAAGGTATGGTCGAAGCGTCTGTGAAGGGATCGGAGAGCCTGATAGAGAAATTAGCGCAGATTGGGTTAATCCCGCCGCAGTCAGTCATGATGGCAAAAGGCATGAGCGCGATGTTCTTCAAGCAGGGATCAGGGGCAGATCACCTGACCACGGTT
Source organism: uncultured Amylibacter sp. (assembly GCA_937944065.1). Taxonomy (GTDB): domain Bacteria; phylum Pseudomonadota; class Alphaproteobacteria; order Rhodobacterales; family Rhodobacteraceae; genus Amylibacter. Next base: position 3,992 of record CALDZS010000111.1, read on the forward strand.
GTGGAATTTTCCAAAGACGGTTCGATCGTGGCGAACGGTATGCAAGTTAAATAAAGGCACAGACGTGACCCAGAATTTTGAAACTTTATCGCAACGCGTGCTGTCTTTTGCTCGCGATGCGGGTGCTGACGGTGCGGATGTGCTGTTGGTTGACGGCACGACCGTCTCAATCGAGGTGCGTGAAGGCGCGCTAGAACACGCCGAGCGATCTGAGGGGATCGATATTGGGCTGCGCGTTTTCAAAGGGCAGCGACAGGCGAATGTGTCGGTTTCTGATGCGTCTGACAATGGGTTGCGCCGCATGGCTGAACGCGCGGTGGCGATGGCAGAACTTGCACCCGAAGATCCGTATTGTGGTTTGGCTGATCCTGATCAGTTGGCGCAGAACTATGATGCGCAGGTGTTGGAATTACATGATACCGCGGCCGCGCCAGATCCAGCGTATCTTCAAGAGCAAGCTATCATTGCGGAACAGGCAGCTCTGGGCGTAAAGGGTGTGGAAAAGGCGCAAGGCGCTTCGTCGGGGTACAGCTCTACTCGTGTCCATTTGGCAACCAGCAATGGTTTTTCTGGCGGGTACTCTCGTAGTTCCACATCAACCTCTTGTGTGGCGATAGCGGGTGTGGGTTCTCAGATGGAACGCGATTGGGCTGGTGAGGCACGCAGTCATGCGATTGAATTGCCGTCCGCGCAGGAAATCGGCCAACTGGCTGGCGAACGTGCAGTTGCACGATTTGGTGCCACACGACCACCGACTGGCGTCTTTCCGGTATTGTTTGACGAACGGGTGTCCAGCACATTGATCGGACATCTTGTGGCAGCGATTAATGGGACTTCAATCACGCGTGGTTCAAGTTTTTTGAAAGATGCGTTGGGCGACCTTGTGTTACCCGAAGGCATGGATTTGATCGAAGACCCCACGCGCAAGCGTGTCGCAGGTTCGCGCCCGTTTGACGGTGAGGGGTTGCCTGTTGCACCCCGTTACTTGGTAAAGGACGGAGTTTTGCAATCTTGGACCTTAGACTTGGCCACCGCACGACAGCTGGGTCTACAAAGCACGGCCAGTGCTTCGCGGGGTGTTTCATCACCGCCATCCCCGACAACTGGCAATCTGGCGCTGACTCAAGGAACTGACAGTCACAACGACCTGATTGCGCGCATGGGAACTGGTCTGATTGTGACGTCAATGATTGGGTCGACAATCAATCCCAACACGGGTGACTATTCGCGTGGGGCCGCTGGGCTGTGGGTCGAGAATGGTCAGGTTATGGGGCCTGTTAACGAATGCACAATTGCGTCCAATCTACGCGACATGCTGCGCGCGATTATTCCTGCGAATGACGGGCGCAAGCATCTAAGCCGCATCGTTCCCAGCTTATTGATCGAGGAGATGACGATTGCCGGCATCTGATCTGGACCTGCTAACGCAAGCAGCCCTGGCCGCGGGCGAGATCGCGATGTGTTTTTTCAGACAGGATCCAGAATGTTGGGACAAAGGCAGCGATCAAGGCCCTGTGTCAGAGGCCGACCTTGCAATCGACAAAATGCTGACAAGCGACTTGTTAGCGGCGCGCCCTGATTTTGGCTGGTTGTCCGAAGAAACGGATGACGATCCAGAACGATTGAAGCATGAACATGTGTTTATCGTCGATCCAATAGATGGCACACGATCCTTTATTAACGGTCACGAGAATTTTGCCACGTCGGTTGCCATAGCGCATAAAGGCGAGGTGATGGCGGCTGTGGTGCATTTGCCCGCCAAAAACCTGACCTTCGCTGCCGCCAAAGGGCAAGGCGCGACCCTGAACGGGGAACCGATCTATCAGAATGATCGCAGCGAATTGCGCGGTGCGCGTATTTTGGCATCCGGTTCACAAACAAAAAAGGAATTATGGCGGGGCGGTGCGCCGCCAATTGAACGTCATTTCAGATCATCCTTGGCTTACCGCATGTGCCTTGTTGCGCAAGGCAGGTTCGACGGTATGATCACCTTACGCCCAACATGGGAGTGGGACGTGGCCGGCGGAGATTTGATTTGCCGCGAGGCGGGATGTTTCCTGTCCGACAGCAAAGGGCAACGGCCTGTCTATAATCAGCCAGCCGCCCGTTTGGATGGGATGCTGGCCGCCAGTCCCGACGTCCATAAGGGGCTAATCTCCTATCTCTAACATCAATTGCAAACCCTGTTCAGGGTTGGTAGTTTGCGGAAAAACAAAAGGATATATGGCATGACACAGAAACTGCACCTTGTTTTCGGCGGAGAGCTGACGACACCCACAGTGAAATCATTCAAAGATGTCGAAGCCCTAGATATCGTTGGTATTTTTCCAACATATGAACTGGCTTATGACGCTTGGAAAGGTGCAGCACAGCGCACGGTAGACAACGCGCACATGCGTTACTTCATCGCGCACATTCACGGACTTGTGGACGAGAGTGCGCCAGATAGTGCCACCGAAGTTCTGCGCTAAGCGCGTTTAAATGTCAGCCGTTGGCGATCAAACCAGACACCGTGCCGAACGCAATGGTCACGCGACGATATTGCGCCCTAAAGGCACACTGGTTTGGATGCATTTTGAGACGGCTGACCAAATTCAAATCAGCGCAGAGCTAGTCCGCAATTTACGAGAGAATTACGGGCCGTTCTTTGTTCTTGCGACAAGCGATGAAGGCTTACCTCGGCAAGATTTACGTGACTATGTTCCCCACGGAATGTCGCATCAGTATGCACCAGAAGATACTCTTGAAAGCAGCAAAAACTTTCTTGATTTTTGGCAACCCAATTTGTGCGTCTGGGCCTCTAATCTGTTAAGTCCAAATTTGCTAAGTACAGCCGCTAAGCAAGGCATTCCGCTGCTATACGTTAATGCCGAACCCGAAGAGATTTCGCGTCTAAAGCGACTATTGCCAAATCGTACGTCGTCATTGCTTCGTCGCTTTTCACACATCTACGTTACGTCGCCAGAAGCTCAGCAACGGGCCCTAAACGCGGGGGTGCCAGAGGACAAAATTACTGTTGCGGGTGTATTAAAAGCGGGCGGCGTTGCGCCTCGGTGTGACGAGTCAGAACGTAGCCAGTTTTCAGCGCAACTTTCCGGACGACCTACTTGGTTTGCCTGCAATTTGGGTGTGGACGATGTCGACGCGGTGATCGCGGCGCAAAAACACACAGCACGGCGTGCGCAAAGGTTACTGCTGATCGTTGGTGGCGGCAATGATGTGTCGAACCGAGAATTGGCCAATCGGTTTAAGGCTGAGGGCTTCAAAGTAGATCAGCAGACCTTTACTCGTTATCCTCGCCCAGAAGCTCAGGTGTTCTTAGCGAACAAAAAAGAAGATGACGGCACTTGGTTTCGCGTCGCACCCGTTTGTTTTTTAGGAAATGGAGCGAAAAATAGGCGCGATCCGATGGCTGCTGCGGCGCTGGGGTCTTCGATTATTGCGCAGGCCGATCAGGGTGTTTTTTCAGGCGCGTACACTCGGTTAGAAGCAGCAGGGGCGATGATGAAGTTAGGCAAACCTGAAGAGTTGGCGTTGGCACTAACAGATTTAATTGCACCCGATCGTGCGGCAGAATTGGCACAGGCAGCGTGGGGGGTGCAGTCCGAGGGTGCCATGGCAACAGATAAAATCTCTGCTGACATTCTGACCCTACTTGACGCGCAGGACGAGGCTCTATGAAACAGCCACGCTTTTGGAATAAAGCTGGGGGGATATCCACGCTGCTGGCGCCTGCATCGTGGCTCTACACATATCTGTCTGATCGACGCTGGAAGGGTGGCGCGCATGTGAAAATGTCTGTGCCTGTGATTTGTGTTGGTAATATCAATCTAGGTGGAACAGGTAAGACGCCAACGGCGATTTGTTTGATAGAGCGGTTGCACGAAATGGGAAGAACCCCTCATTTGGTGACGCGTGGATATAAGGGCAGTTTACAAGGTCCCGTTCAAGTGGATTTGACAATTCACACCGCAGACGAGGTGGGCGACGAGCCGTTGCTGCTTGCGGCATTCGCGCCAACGCACGTGGCCAAGGATCGCGCGGCAGGCGCGCGGGCAGCGGTTGCGGCTGGCGCAGATGTGATCGTACTGGATGACGGTATGCAAAACCCGTCCGTACACAAAGACCTTACGATCATGGTTGTCGATGCCGATGCCGGTTTTGGCAATGGTGCAATATTTCCTGCTGGCCCATTGCGAGAAAGCTTGAATGCGGGCTTGACGAAAGCGCAGATTATAGTGGCTATTGGGCAGGCAGAAAAAGTCGTGAAATTGCAGTCGCAGATCACATCGCGCCCTGTTTTACATGGTTCAATCGAAATCTTGCAGATGGGAATGGACTGGCAAGGCATGAGGGTGTTGGCGTTTGCTGGCATTGGGCGGCCTAAGAAGTTCTTTGATAGTCTTTCGGCGGCAGGGGCAGATGTTATACAAACACGCAGCTTCGGCGATCATCAAAAGCTACCTAACAGTTTGTTGGCCCGATTAGAGGCAGAAGCAGCAGGGTTGGATGCGCAACTAGTGACTACGGAAAAAGACGCCGCGCGATTGCCTAAAGCATGGCAACAAAAGGTCCTGACGTTGCCAGTGCGATTAAGGTTAACGGATCGGAAACCATTGGACGCATTGCTGGATAAGTTATTTAGCGCTTAAGCACGGTGTCCGTATCAGCGCCCAAGTCTGGCGAGGCGGTGTTTTGATTTAACGCAGACTTTGAAAAACGGATTGGGTTGCGGATTGACGGGACGCCGTTTAAATCCAGCTGCAGCTCGCGATGTTGAACCTGCGGATCGTCAAACAAATCCTTCATTGTATTAATGGGACCTGCGGGTACGCCTTTGGTTTCGCACATCGCCAGAAGCTGTACCTTGGTGTGTTTGCTTGTCAACGGCTCTAAAAGTGCGACCAGCGCATCGCGGTTTGTAACTCTGGCCTCGTTGGTCGAGAACTTTGGATCGTTGGCCAGATCGTCGCACCCGAGAATATGGCATAGTTTGGTGAACTGGCTGTCGTTGCCTACTGCCAAAATAACATGTCCATCCGACGTGGCAAAGACACGGTAGGGAACAATATTTGGATGATCATTGCCGCGTCGATTGGGTGCTGTACCAGACGCTAGATAGTTCATCCCTTGATTGGCAGAAACGGCTGCAGACACGTCTAATAGGGACATATCAATATGCTGGCCTTCGCCAGTTTGGGCGCGATGCGCTAACGCAGCTTGGATTGCGATGACGCTGTAAAGACCTGTAAATACATCAGTAACTGCCACGCCAACCTTTTGAGGTTGTTGGTCAGGCTCGCCCGTGATGGACATCAGACCGCTCATCCCTTGCATCAAGAAATCATAACCAGCTCGGTTGGCATAGGGGCCAGTTTGGCCAAATCCAGTGATCGAACAATAGATCAATGATGGGTTCAATTTGCGCAGGCTTTCATAGTCTAGCCCGTACTTTGCCAATCCACCGACTTTAAAATTCTCAATCAAGATATCAGCATCAGCAATTAGGCCCAGCAAATCAGCCGCGCCTTGCTCGGTTTTGAAGTCCAGCACAACGGATTTCTTTCCGCGATTACAGCTGTGAAAATATGCGGCTGTACGCCCTGCATCTGTTTCAATGAAGGGTGGACCCCATGTACGCGTATCGTCGCCATCAGGGCTTTCGACTTTGATGACTTCTGCGCCCAAATCTGCCAGCGTTTGGCCAGCCCAAGGGCCAGCCAAGATGCGCGCCAATTCGACGACTTTGATACCATTCAACGGGGTAGACACCAGCCTTATTCAGCAGCTTTGTTCAGCAGGTCCGTCAGTTGACCGTAAGAAATATTGCCGTGGTTTGTGCCATTGACGATTAAAGACGGTGTCGAACTGATGGCATCTGCTGTCGCGTTCTTTTGATACTCGGTGACCAACGCTTGCGCGTGCTCTTTGTTTTGTAGACACGTTTCCATCTGATCTTCTGACATTCCAGCGATCTTGCCGATTTTATATAGGTTTTGTGCGACTTCGGCACCCGATTCACCACGTGACCATTCCGATTGACGTTTGAACAGGATTTCGGTGATGCCGAAATATTTTTCCTGCCCGCCGCAGCGAGCCAACAAACCAGCCCACAGGCCTACACGGTCAAAATATACTTCGCGAAAGACGAACTTCACTTTGCCTGTATCTATGAAATCTTTCTTAAGATCAGGATATACGTCTTCGTGAAAACGTGCGCAGTGAGGACACGTAAAAGATGCGTATTCCACGAGCGTTACAGGCGCGTCGGCATTGCCAAGCGTCATATCAATAACCGCCGCATCGGATGTGGCTTGCACAGGTTCCGAACCTTCGGCAGCGGCAGTCAAATCAGCCACATCGCTTTGCTCAATCATGGTCGATTGTGCGGATTGTGAAGGCGAATTGTTAAAAACGCCAGCGAAATAGCCAACGGCGGCCAACATGATGGCACCAGCCAGAACAAGGGGAAGGGTACGAGACATTATAATTCCTTTGGTTTTGCTTTGCGTTTGACGATGTTTTCGCCCAACAATTGCAATGATTTTTTCAAATCCGAGTCTGCCACATCTTGCAAGGATGTTTCAATCACTTCTCGTTGAGCTGGTGTGATCTCTGGCTCGGGTTGCTTATGTTCAAACCCTGTTTTGGGTTCATGAAATCCAGTGGGTGCAGTTTGGGTCAATTTTATTCGTGCAATTGCGTTATATCCATAGCACGCATTGACCCGTTCGATGATTTGCGGGATTTGCATTTGTAACATTGGTGCGTCGGCACCTTTGCACAGAACTGTCAAGCTGGCCCCGAAACCTTGTTTAGAATAGCCAATTTTAATCGGCTGCCCCATGCGCGCCGTTTCTTCACCCACAATCTCCACCCATTGCGTCAGCAAACGCGTTTCGGCAAAGCCGCGTTTTTCACTGGCAGCGCGAATTGGTCGCGTCAATAATCCGTTGGTTTGCAAAAACCCGCGATTGCGGCGATTTGGTTTTTGGTCGGGCTGCGCCACTGATTCCTCGATTTCGTGGTTTTCAAACTGATCTTAAACTCTATCTTAATGCAGATAGGCTGGGGAACCAGTGAATTTAATGGTTAAGGGGAAAATGGTGCAAGCATCCGCCCAATTGCTGGACTGGTATGACATTCATGCACGTGACATGCCGTGGCGTGTTTCACCGGCGGCGCGAAAGCGAGGTGTTTTGCCTGACGCATATCATGTTTGGCTGTCAGAGGTGATGTTGCAGCAAACAACCGTGGCCGCTGTGAAAGAGTATTTTCGCAAGTTTATCGCGGCATGGCCAACCGTCGCCGATTTGGCTGGGGCTGAAGATAGCGATGTGATGGCGGCGTGGGCAGGTCTTGGCTATTACGCACGTGCGCGCAACTTGTTGAAATGTGCTCGCGCAATTGTCACTGATCATGGTGGTGTATTTCCATCCGATCCAGCGATGCTTTTAAAACTGCCAGGGATTGGGCCATATACGGCCGCTTCTTTGTCCGCAATTGCGTTTGATATTCCGTCGACGGTTCTGGATGGAAATGTTGAACGCGTGATGTCGCGCGTTCATGCCGTGGAAAAACCACTGCCTGACAGCAAAGAAGATTTGCGCGCGCTGGCGGCTAAACGCACGCCAAAAAAACGGGCTGGTGACTATGCACAAGCTGTTATGGATTTGGGAGCAACAATTTGTACGCCTAGATCACCCAACTGCGCGATTTGTCCGTGGATGTCCAATTGCAAAGCGCGTGCGCAGGGCACTGCAGAAACCTTACCGCGCAAACGGCCAAAGCCTGAAAAACCTACCCGATTAGGTGTGGCTTACGTGGCATATTCGGCGGCGGGTTTGGTTTTGGAAACGCGGCCCGACAAAGGTTTGTTAGGCGGCATGTTAGGATGGCCAGGGTCAGACTGGGCGGTTGACTTGCCCGATCACCAACCGCCGTGTGATGCCGAATGGATTACCCTGAACGAAAAAGTTCGTCATACATTCACTCACTTTCACTTGGACTTAACTGTGCGTCTTGCATACCTTACGCCTGAAACTGCGCTGTTACGCGGCGGATTTGTTGACATGGATCAGTTTGATCCGACATCTTTGCCCACAGTCATGCGCAAAGTATGGTCCGCAGCAGAATCAAAGGTGCAACTGAACAATGTCTGATCAACGACAACTTTCAAGTATTGGGTCTGCCTTGCCGTTTGCCGCGGCACTGCTAACGGTGCCAATACTAGCGTTGTCCGCGTATTTAGGTGGCTGGTGGTTGATACTACCGGTGGTATTTTCATGGATACTGTTTCCCATTTTAGATGCGTTTGCAGGTCTAAATACCCAGAATGCTGACACTAACACGGATGAAGAGCAGCTTTTCTGGTACCGACTGATTACAATCATTTGGTTTCCCATTCAGTTGCTCGCCATCTATGCGGCGATCCATTTTGTCACGACAACGACCAACTATACCCAAGTTGAGCGAATTGGTTTGATGGCGGTTGTGGGGGTTCTGTCAGGCAGCGTTGGTATCGTTTTCGCGCACGAGCTGATGCATCAGCGACCAAAGTTGGAACGTCATCTTGGTGATGCCCTTATGGCGCTGGCATTGTACGGGCACTTTCGATCTGAACATTTGCAGGTGCACCATCGCTATGTTGCAACGCCAAAGGATTCAGTTACCGCGCGTTATAACGAAGGCTTTCATCGCTTCTTTCCACGCGTACTCGTGGGCAGTCTGAAATCTGCCTGGCAGGCGGAGGCGAAAATGTTGGGACGCAAGAACCTATCTGCGTTCCACCTGACCAATCCGTTCTGGAAATATGCTGCTTTGCAAACTGGGTTTTTGATTTTGGCAGGGATTATCGGCGGTACTGCAGGCATCGGATTTTTTATCCTGCAAGCCTTCGTAGCGATTTGGCAGTTGGAGTTAGTTAATTATGTCGAGCATTACGGCCTGACGCGCAAACATCTGGGCCAAGGCAAGTATGAGCATTGTAAGCCGCATCATTCGTGGAATTCGGCCCATCGCATGACCAACTATTTCTTGATAAACCTGCAACGTCATTCTGACCACCATTACAAGCCAGATCGTCGTTATCCGTTGTTGCAGACATACGGCGAAGACGAAGCACCGCAATTGCCGCGCGGCTATCCGATGATGACGACGATGGCGTTGTTGCCACCATTATGGAAGCGCGTGATGAACCCTCGGGTGCGGGCTTGGCGCAAACAATTCTACCCAGAGATTACGGATTGGAAAGCCTATAACAAGGCTACGAATCCCATTCCGAAATAACGCCTAGATACGAAAAAACCCTGCCATATAAAATGGCAGGGAGTTGGGCTATGCCTTGGGGGCGGACCCCAAGACAGGCGGTAAACTGTGTTGGCTGTTAGGCCTGCATGTCGGCGCGAATTTGTTTGCGCAACATGTCGATGGGGATGGCTTGGCCACGTTTTTTGTAGCACCAATATGTCCATCCATTGCAGCTAGGCGCGCCTTCAAGGGCGGCACCAACCTGATGGATTGATCCACGCTGATCATGGGCAATCAATGTTCCGTCGGCACGAATTTTTGCGCTGTGGCGGCCGTTTAGGGAATAAAGTTGATCTCCTGGTTTCAGCATACCCCGCTCGACAACTTGGCCGAATGGAACACGAGGTTCCGCGCGTTTGGAAACAGACACTTCCAATGCTTCGCGGTCATAACGTTTGATGGCATCGATGCGTTTTTTTGCAACTTTGCGGTAGGCTTCCTCGCGTTCAATTCCGATGAAGTTGCGCCCCAATTTCTTGGCGACAGCACCCGTGGTGCCAGATCCAAAGAATGGATCAAGGATCACATCGCCTTGGTTGGTTGATCCAACTATAATTCGGTGAAGCAAGCTTTCTGGTTTTTGCGTTGGATGAGCTTTGTCGCCATTATTATCTTTTATACGTTCTTTGCCGTTGCAGATGGGCAGCAACCAGTCAGACCGCATTTGCACGCCGTCGTTCAAGGCTTTCAGCGCTTCGTAATTAAACGTCGGCTTGGACTTTTCAGATTTACCCGCCCAGATCATTGTTTCATGAGCATTGGTCAAACGCATACCGCGAAAGTTTGGCATGGGATTGGATTTACGCCAGATTACGTCGTTTAAAATCCAGTATCCTGCATCTTGTAGTGCAGTGCCGACACGGAAGATGTTATGATAAGAGCCGATAACCCAAATAGCTCCATTTGGTTTCAAGATGCGTTTGGCCGCGGCCAACCATTCACGACTGAATTTGTCGTAAACCTTAAAGCTGTCAAATTGGTCCCAATGGTCATCCACCGCGTCCACTTTGGAATTATCTGGGCGATGCAGTTCACCCTTCAGCTGTAGGTTATAGGGCGGATCGGCAAAAATCAGGTCCACGCTGCCCTCGGGCAGTGCGTTCATCTGTTCGATGCAATCGCCGCTTAGTATTTCGTTAAGAGGCAGATTCATGTGATCTGCGTCATTCATATCTTTAGCCATTTATTTGCCTCATCTGCGCTTAACACGCTATCTCTGCGTCTTGAACGCTATGGGACAAACATGATTCATCTGAGAATCAGGGTCAATTATGTTTTATATTTCAATCAGTTACAGAAACAGGCTGACACAAGATATTGTGTATCGGTTTGAAGGATCGTCTATGATGAGTAGTGACCCCAAGATTTTGCAGACCATTTTGATGCATTTTTGTCCCATAGCCTGCGTTGGTTTCCCAGCCATACCCTGGGTACTGTTGCGCCAAAGACTCCATCAGGCGGTCACGGGTCACTTTCGCCACAATCGAGGCGGCTGCGATCGAAACTGATTTATCATCACCCTTAACAATGGCTTGTGCGGGGCACGGCAGATTGGGTGGCAGTTTGTTTCCATCGATCAGTGCGAACTGTGGTTGTTGAGGCAGACATGCAACCGCTCGTTCCATAGCACGCAAGCTAGCTTGCAGAATGTTGATGCGATCAATTTCTTCAACTTCGACATGCGCCAATCCAACTGCGGCAGTTTCCACGATTTGATCGAACAGTATTTCGCGACGTTTGGCTGTCAGTTTCTTTGAATCGCGCAGCCCATCTGGTATGTTGTTGGGGTCAAGGATAACGGCACATGCCGTTACTGGGCCGGCCCACGGCCCGCGACCGACTTCGTCTACGCCTGCGATAATTTGGGTGGCGGGGTTACGGGCAATTTCAGCCTCTAGCGTATAGTCGGTCATGGATCGATCCTGTTTGCGATCTTGTATCGTATTTCGTGTAAAAAAGAAAAGGGCGGCAAATGCCGCCCTTTCTGTTTAATATCTACGTTGGCGTTGTTGCTTGCCATGTCCTTGCTTGTGAAAGTGGTATGCGCCGTGACGTCCATGTCTGTGACGAATGCCGTGATGTACCTTGCGCCTGCCGTGATGATGCGATTTGTGGCGCCGTTGTTCACGATGACGCGTATGATGACGTTTGTTCACGTGATGCTTGGGCTTGTGCGCACGGCGCTGCTCTACCGCTGGCTCATTATCATCATCTGCCAATGCGGCGAGTATGGCAGCAAAGACGGCAAGTCCTATGATCTTGTCAGCGTCGCTACCGGCATGCGCCTTTGACGTGATACCAAAGGTTGCAGTGGCAGCGATGGTTACGCTGGTTATGATTGCTTTTATGGTCATGGTCTTCCTTTCAAATGCACTTTTGTGTGCGATGAAAGCAAACTCGCCGTTCTGCCCATGCTATTCAAAATCACGCAAGCGTTAACGGATATCAGCGCCATGTTATTGAATAGCAGTGCCGTTTACGTCAAGGATGAACTCATGAAACATCAGATACTAAAATTGATAACGATCACGCTGATCGCACTGTGTGCAACCAGTCTAGCCGCGCGCGCCGATTGCTATGTCGAGTATAAGGCAAAAAAGCAGAGCGATGGGCTGAAACTGCACTATGGTGTCCTAAAGTTGGACACGGACACCTGTGAAAGTTCAGGACGAAAGGCTGCTGTCGAAGATCGCTTAGCGGTCCATGGTTGGACTTTGTTACGTATTATCGGCACGGTGCGACGATCTGACCTTTCAACAAAGAAAGAAAATGCCGGTGATTTTTTTCTTAGATACTAAGACCCCCACAGGGCGGATAATACTCGGTTGTGTGATTTTGGCAGCTTTGCTGATATTGGCTTTTCTATTGCTGTTTTTCAATCTGCCTGATGCAAACGCCTTCAACAATCGCGTGGAGCAGATATTCGTCGAAAACGATGCGTTGACCACACCAGAATCGATAAAGCTACTTGAAATCATGGCACAGTCGGGAACCGCGTTTTCTGATGCCTTACAGGGGTATCGATTTGTGATTTTTATTCTGATGCTATTGTCTGCTGCATTGTTATTGTCGTCGATGTACTTTTTGATCCATAC
>CALDZS010000112.1 GCA_937944065.1 uncultured Amylibacter sp.
GCTTCCACAGCTTTTTGCAGCGCGTCTTTTGAGACCTCTTTTTCGGTCACTTTGGCCTGCTCTACGATATAGTCGATGACTTTGTCCTCGAAGATCGGCGCGCGCAATTGTTGCTGCATCTGCTCGTTCTTCTGGATGAACTCAAAGAACTCGCGCTCTTGGCCAGGATAGTTTTGCACCTGCTGCATCACCGCTTGCTGCATCTCTGCATCGGTAACCGTGATCTCTTGAATTTGACCAACTTCGGCCAACAACAGACCTAGACGCACGCGGCGCTCTGCCAATTTTTTATGCTCGTCAGTTGTTTCGATTTCAGGATGATCGTGTCCCTGAACCTCTGGGTTATCTTCGTGCCACAATTGGTGTGCGATTTGACCCGCTTCATTGTCAATCAAGCTTGATGGCAGTTCGAAGCTTACCAAGTCGTCAAGGCTGTCCATCAAGGTGCGTTTCATAACCATGCGCGCTGCACCGGCAAATTCCGCTTCCAGACGTTCTGACACTTGGCCTTTTAGCCCCGCCAAATCTTCTGCGCCGAATTTTTTCGCTAACTCATCGTCAAGCTCTGCCGCTTTCGGCTCTTTAACTTCGTTCACTTTACAATCAAACACGGCCGCTTTGCCTGCAAGCGCGTCCGAGCCGTAGTTTTCAGGGAAATCAACTTTGACTTCCACATCATCGCCAGCTTTTGCGCCAACCAACTGTTCCTCGAAACCCGGGATAAAGCTGTTAGACCCCAGCACCAGCGGATAGTCATCTGCTTGACCGCCTTCAAACGCGACGCCGTCGACTTTGCCCAAAAAGTTAATCACAACTTGATCACCATCTTTGGCTTTTGAACCCTTTTTACGTGGTTCAAAGTTTTGCGCGCTTTCGGCTAAGTTTGCCAAAGCTTCGTCAACGTCTTTTTCGTCGGACTTAACAACCAGTTTTTCAACTTTTAGTTTGGTGAAATCTGTTTCAGGCACATCTGGAAGACGCTCGTAAGCAACAGCGACTTCTACGTCATCGCCTTCTTTCCAATCTTCTTTGGTCATTTTCACATCAGGTTGGCCCGCAGGACGGTCGCCAGATTTTTCGAAATGTTCGTTCAACGCGCCATCAACGCTTTCTTGCATCGCTTCGCCCAAAACTTTTTCGCCAAACTGTTTTTTCAGCAGAGCCATAGGAACTTTGCCTTTGCGAAAGCCCTTCATTTCAATGGTTGGCTGTGCCTCTTTCAGCTTGCTATCAACTTTGTCAGCCAATTCTTTGGCAGTGACAACAATGGTATAGCCGCGTTTTAGGCCTTCGTTCAGAGTTTCGGTAACTTGCATTTTTGCGTCCTTATAGTCGGGGGTACAGCCACGCGCCAAACCCCACATGATGCATGGGAAAACTTGCCGTCCTTTTAGGGGCGCAAGCGCTGGCTTGCAAGTGTTGAATCTTGTAGAGTTTCTTGGCTTAATGAAGGTACAAAACTCTATACGCACCCAAAAGATCATTATAGGTTATAGCCTATTGATCGGAGCACCATTGGTATGAAAAATTCGTTTCAAGAAAGATTAGCGCGTCTTGGTGGCGAGGCACCAAATTCAACAAGCGAGCATGACATTATCAAACAAGAAGTTGAGCCTGTCAAAGCACCGCCAAAAACACGCCTACGACGCAAGGAAAAAGTTGCACTTGCCCTTACTCTGTTGCAGGCCAGAGGTGTCTCGCCTGCGAGCGCTTACCCCCCCATTTTTAGGTGGTTCAGCAAGATTGGAATTCATATCAAGCCGCCCATTTACTGGTCATTTATCAGCTTGTTGATTTTGGGGCTCTGTATAATGTTCTCAATTTTTGGTGGCATCTTGGCCTCTGGTATTGGCGCCAATAGCACGCGGGGGCCGATTGCAGGCCTGTATCGGTTGGGTTGGCCGGGCGTCATGGTGATCGGTAGCGTGACCGGTTTTTTGTTTGCTTTTCTTACTCGGTTACAAAAAAGGCGCCACCGTGTGCCTAACTGGCGAGATCTTTGGTAATTACTTACCATCGCATTTGAAGCGCAAAGCGGCGGCTTCTGCGTCTAATCTTTTTAGAGCTTGAGATACAAAGAAAATGGTGCGGGTGAAGGGACTTGAACCCCCACGCCTCTCGGCGCCAGAACCTAAATCTGGTGCGTCTACCAATTCCGCCACACCCGCACTGGTTCTTGGATGACTTACCATCCAAATCAGATCAGCGAACTGCTCTGATTTGCCGCCTTCTAGCCCAACCGCGTTAGGGATGTAAGAGGAAAAACGCATGCGAGCGAATGTTTTTCAACATCGCATTTTTCCAACTCTATACTGAACCAAGCCGTCAAATTGACTTCGACTCTATTCTGCATGATTTTTAGTCATTTTGCCTATTTATTAGGCAACTCATTCGGAATCATATCGAACCCTTGTCCCCTACCTTTTGTAAAGTTGCGTTGCACCAATTTGCGCAGCATTAACGCGTTAACAAAATGAGTTGAAAGGCCCTGCCCTATGAAAAAGATCGAAGCAATCATCAAGCCGTTCAAACTGGACGAAGTGAAAGAGGCGCTGCAAGAAATCGGCGTGCAGGGCATGTCGGTGATCGAGGCCAAGGGCTTTGGTCGTCAAAAAGGCCACACAGAATTGTACCGTGGTGCTGAATATGTCGTGGACTTTCTGCCAAAGGTAAAAATAGAGCTGGTGATTTCAGATGACCAACTTGACCAAGCGGTTGAGGCCATCATCAATGCCGCGCGCACCGAAAAAATCGGCGACGGAAAAATATTCGTCTCGACCATCGAACAAGCCATCCGAATTCGCACAGGCGAAGACGGTGTCGAAGCCCTTTAACCCAATTAAAAGCCAACTATAAGGAAGCGAAACCATGAGCGCTAAAGATCTTGTAAAACGTATAGCGGACGAAGACATCCAATATGTCGACATCCGTTTCACCGACCCACGCGGCAAGTTGCAACACGTAACTGTCATTAATGACGAAGTAGACGAAGATTTCCTTGATGGCGGCTTTATGTTCGATGGGTCATCTATCGCTGGCTGGAAATCAATCGACAAGTCAGACATGAAACTAATTGTGGATTGCGACAGTGCGTATCTTGACCCGTTCTACGCTGAAAAAACAATCGCTGTGCATTGCCACGTTGTTGAACCAGACACAGGCGAGACTTATGACCGTTGCCCACGCTCAACTGCGATGCGCGCGGAAGAGCACCTGAAGTCAACTGGTATCGGCGACACGTCATTCTGGGGTCCAGAAGCCGAGTTTTTCTTGTTTGATGATGTGCGTTATTCAAACAGCATCAACAAAGTATCTTACGAAGTCGATGCGGCTGATGCGTCATGGAACACAGATGCAGAATACGAAATGGGCAACATGGGCCACCGCCCGGGCGTTAAAGGCGGTTACTTCCCAGTAAACCCAACCGATGCGGCACAAGACCTACGCTCTGAAATGCTGTCCACAATGAAAAACATCGGCATGAAGGTCGACAAGCACCACCACGAAGTGGCGTCTTGTCAGCACGAGCTGGGCTTGGTGTTCGGCACGCTTGTGAAACAAGCAGACGAACTGCAAAAATACAAATACATCGTACACAATGTGGCACACGCTTACGGCAAGTCAGCAACATTCATGCCAAAACCGATCTACGGCGATAACGGCACTGGAATGCACGTGAACATGTCGATCTGGAAAGATGGCAAACCATTATTTGCAGGCGACAAATACGCTGATCTGTCACAAGATGCGCTGTATTTCATCGGCGGCATTCTGAAACACGCGAAATCATTGAACGCGTTCACAAACCCATCAACAAACAGCTACAAGCGTTTGATCCCCGGGTTCGAGGCTCCTGTTCTGCGCGCTTACTCAGCTAGCAACCGTTCTGGCTGCGTACGTATTCCGTATTCAGACTCGCCAAAGGCAAAACGTGTTGAAGCACGCTTTCCTGATCCAGCAGCCAACCCATACTTGTGCTTTGCTGCCTTGTTGATGGCTGGCCTTGACGGGATCAAAAACAAGATCGATCCAGGCCCCGCGTCTGACAAAGACTTGTATGATCTACCACCAGAAGAGTTGGCAGGCATTCCAACAGTTTGTGGATCGCTTCGCGAAGCTTTGGACGAATTGCGTGCAGACCATGATTATCTGGTAGAAGGCGGCGTTTTCTCTCAAAGCCAAATCGATGGATATATCGAATTGAAAGAAGAAGAAAACCAAACATACGAGCACACACCACATCCGGTAGAGTTCCAAATGTACTATAGCTGCTAAGCTATCCTGAAACGGGCGGTTGCAAAAAGCGCCCATTTCATCGAATTAAAAGCTCTGCCAGTGTCGCACACATTGGTAGAGCTTTTTTGTAACATGTCACAGCGAAGAACTGCTGTTTGATATCATTCAGTTGTTTTCACTTTGTAAATATGTCGATCTGTGTCAGATTTTCTGCATGTCACTATCCGCGCTCCGACTGACACTCTATATTATGGGCCTGCTGATTGTTTTGGTCGGCGGAATTACTACATTTTTCGGCATTCACACCACTGCGCAAGTATTTGCTCCTTTGGCAGATGTTTTGTTGGGTGACACCCGACCTGTAGATCATTTTGCACATCCAGATGTTGACAGCGAAATGCGGTTTTATTCCGTGATATTCATGGCTTACGGGTTGGTCATTCTGCACACAGCGGCAAATCTGAAGGTATATATGGACCGCGTACCCGCGTTGATTTTGGTATTCTTCGTTGGCGGTGCTGCACGTGCTTTAACCCACATATATGTAGGGAACCCACATGGATTGTTCGACATTTTGATGACCATTGAACTAGGTGCGCCCGTCCTAATCTATATATTGTACCGGCGCGCGCAGAAGCGATTGTTCTAATCAAAACCGACGTAATATGACGGGAATAGACAAGTGAAGCCGATTTTTTTGCAGTCCACTGATGTCAACAGGAGGCGCACTATGACCCAGAACTATGCCGATATTCGCAAAATCGACCCCAGCAAAGGTGCCACCCTGCCCGATGGTACGCCAAACGATGGCGACCGCATAGAGATTGGCCCAACTCTGTTGGCATTACAGGAATGGGAAGCGGCGGGGTTAACGGTTCCTAATTTGGCGAAAATGCGCGCTTATCGTCACAAACGATTGACACAGCATATCGTGGATCGCGACTATGGTGGGCTGTTGATGTTCGATCCATTGAACATTCGTTACGCCACCGACAGCACCAACATGCAGTTGTGGAACACCCACAACCCATTCCGCGCGGTTTTGCTATGCCCCGACGGATACATGGTGATTTGGGATTACAAAAACTCGCCGTTCCTTTCGACGTTCAATCCCTTGGTGAAAGAACAACGATCAGGCGCTGATCTGTTCTATTTTGATCGAGGCGATCAAATTGAACCCGCTGCAGACGTTTTTTCAAACGAAGTTGCCGACCTGGTACGCCAGCACGGCGGCGGTAATATGCGACTGGCCGTAGACAAAGCGATGCTGCACGGCATTCGCGCGCTAGAGGCGCAGGGTTTCGAAATACATGATGGCGAGGAATGCACCGAGAAATCGCGGTCCATCAAAGGCCCTGATGAGATTTTGGCAATGCGCTGCGCGTCTCATGCCTGCGAGGTTGCCGTCAAAGCGATGGAGGATGCAGTTCAAGTTGGCATGTCCGAAGACGAAATTTGGGCAGAATTGCATAAAGCCAATATCGCACGCGGTGGTGAATGGATTGAAACCCGCCTGCTCTCTAC
>CALDZS010000113.1 GCA_937944065.1 uncultured Amylibacter sp.
CTGTGTCTGACATTCGTCGTCTTCTTTCTAACCAATCTTTCGCCCAACTTGGAAAAACTCGCCAAGACCGAGGCGAATATGCGCATGGATGATGCAGAAGTATCTGCATGGCTTTACAAGCGTGGTTATTCACAGAATGTATTCAAAAAATATGGCGAATGGGTAGGCGTTGCCCCCTCTCGCAAATACACAGATGAGCGCGGAGACACTTTCTCGCGCTGCTCTCGTCCCGAAATTCCTGCGATTGATGCCCCAGTATATTGCGGATTGCTGCAAGGTAATTGGGGATTTTCTACGGTTTTCAAAGAAGAAGTCCGCGGTATCGTTGGAAAAAGGCTTGGCTTAACAGGCTGGCTTGCACTGTGCGTCTTGATGGTTATGGTACCTATGGCGCTGATTATCGGCGTTGTTGCTGGTATGCGTGAAGGTACACGCACCGACCGCAGCCTGTCTGCCTTGGCAATTATAACCACCGCCACACCAGAATATGTATCAGGTGTTATTTTTATCGTGCTCTTTGCGTCGTCAAAAATGGGTATATCCCCGTTGTTGGCCGAATGGGGCTGGATAGAAGGACGCACCTTGTTCAAAGGGTCTGCCGCCACTGCGGTTGACGATATAACCTTCGCAAACTTCACCCTACCTGTCATGGCGCTGGCGCTTTACGGCATGGGTTACATCGCCCGTATGACCCGTGCCTCGATGGCAGAGGTCATGACAGCACAATACATTCGCACCGCGCGTCTTAAGGGCGTGTCGTTCAAGAACATCGTAATGAAGCACGCATTGCGTAACGCATTGATCGCTCCATTCACCGTGATCATGTTGCAAATACCGTGGCTGATGACCGGTGTTGTGATCGTAGAAACCTTGTTCAATTATAAAGGTTTCGGTTGGACATTGGTGAATGCTGCGCAAAACAACGATGTAGAATTGCTGCTTGGCATTTCCGTTGTCGCCGTGATTGTCGTCCTCGCGACACAGCTGATATCCGATATCGGTTATGTTTATCTCAACCCACGCATCCGCGTCTCTTAAGGAAAGGTGATCGCAATGGAAGCTTTATCAAGTTGGGAAATTTTCGTTCAGATCCTTATACGGTTTTATCCCGTATGGATCGGTATGGTGGTGATTTTCGCCGTCTCAATCGCAACCAAGTCTAAAACAGCCCTGTACGGTAAATTGTTCGACAGCCCTATCGGGATGTTCGGCTTTGCTATTGTGTTGTTTTGGGTGCTCACGGCGATCTTCGCCGACCTCATCATGACGCATGATGCATTGTCACAGGCATCGGGTATGAAGAACAAAGTTCCGGGAACGCCGCTACGCGGTGCCGAAGGTGAGACGTTCATGTGGTATCTATTAGGTGGAGACCATCTGGCACGGGATATCTTCTCTCGCATGGTCGCAGGCTCGCGTATTGTTCTAACAATCGCTCCGCTCGCTACGGTGTTTGCGTTCATGGTAGGTATCACACTGGGTTTACCCGCTGGCTATTTCGCAGGACGTATGGATACGATCCTTAGCTTCATTGCAAACCTTGTGTTGGCTTTCCCAGTAATCTTGTTGTTCTTCCTTTTGGTCACACCAGAAATTCGTTCGGCAGGCTACGAGATACCCATCTGGGGCGGTAAAACTTGGATTACTTCGATCCCAAATATGATGGCAGCAGTGCTGTTCGTGTTCCCGATCATATTCTTTTGTATCTTGTGGCAATCCCGCTTCTATGTGGTACCGAAGAAACGCAACATATTGATCGCGATTACCTTGGTGCTAGGTCTATGGGCCTACTCGGGCTTAACGTTCAACGCGGACCCGCTGGGTATCTTTGCGATGGATCCAAACGTGTTGAACATCTTTGTATCTGTTGTATTCGTGAACTCGCCCACCGTGTTCAGAATTGTGCGTGGTGTGACGATGGATATCAAAACGCGCGACTATGTCGCCGCGGCGCAAACTCGAGGTGAAGGGTCATGGTATATCATGCTGTGGGAAATCTTGCCCAACGCACGTGGCCCGCTGATCGTCGATTTCTGTCTACGCATCGGCTACACCACTATCCTGTTGGGTACTTTGGGCTTCTTTGGTCTTGGCCTGTCGCCGGAAAGTGCAGATTGGGGAACAACGATTAATGATGGCCGCAAGTTGCTGACCATCTATGCCCACCCTGCTCTGCCACCAGCAATTGCGCTGATGACTTTGGTATTGGGACTAAACTTGCTCGCCGATGGATTGCGCGAAGAAAGCTTGAAGGATTGATCATGACGAAATGGGATTATGACGGACCAATTCTTGAAATCGAAAACCTGTCGATTTCGTTCTTCACACGCGCGGGTGAAATTCCCGCCGTGATGGATTTCTCAACCACTGTGATGCCAGGCGAAGCCATGGGCGTCGTAGGTGAAAGCGGTTGTGGTAAATCCACCGTGGCGCTGGGCGTGATGCAAGACTTGGGCGTAAACGGTAAAATCGTTGGCGGATCAATCAAGTTCAAAGGTCGTGACCTAAACTTGATGAGCCAAGAAGAACTGCGCGATTTGCGCGGCTCTGAAATTGCCATGATCTATCAAGAGCCGATGGCCTCGCTGAACCCAGCGATGAAAATCGGTAAACAGCTGATGGAAGTGCCGATGATCCACGAAGGCAGCTCTAAAGAAGACGCTTATGCCTTGGCAATCGAAGTGGTCGAGGCCGTGCGCCTGCCAGACCCAAAGCGAATTCTAGAGGCGTTTCCGCACCAACTGTCAGGTGGCCAACAACAACGTATCGTGATTGCGATGGCGTTGATGTCAAAACCATCCTTGCTGATCTTGGACGAACCAACGACAGCACTTGATGTAACCGTCGAGGCGGGTATTGTTGATTTGGTCAAAGACCTTGGCGAAAAGTTCGGAACATCAATGCTTTTCATCAGTCACAATCTGGGACTGATCTTGGATACATGTGATCGTATATGCGTAATGTATTCAGGCGAAGCTGTCGAAACGGGATCTATCGAAGACGTGTTTGACAAGATGCGTCATCCGTATACACAAGCTTTGTTCCGTTCGATCCCGCTTCCGGGTGCTGACAAGAATGCCCGCCCCTTGGTGGCCATACCGGGTAATTTCCCACTGCCTCATGAACGCCCCAACGGATGTAATTTTGGCCCGCGCTGTGATTATTTTCAGGAAGGTCGTTGTAACTTGTCAGCGATCAACATGACCGGCATTGACGAAAACCACCGCCATGACAGCCGGTGCTTACGGATTAATGAAATCGATTGGGATGCACCGATTGCGGCGGCAGTGGATGTGAAATCAAACCCGCCCGGCGAAGTCGTGTTAAAGGTTGATAACCTAAAGAAATACTACGAGGTGTCGGCCAACGCTATGTTTGGCGGCAAACAAAAGAAGGTGGTTAAGGCAAATGAAACCTTAACATTTGAAGCGCGCGAAAGCGAAACCTTGGCTATCGTGGGCGAATCTGGCTGCGGTAAATCCACATTAGCCAAAGTGCTAATGGGTCTAGAAACCGCCACCGAAGGATCAGTTAACGTGATGGGCAAAGAATTGTCCCAAGTGATGATCGAAGACCGCGACACAAAAACCGTTTCAGACATTCAAATGGTATTTCAAAACCCGTTCGACACGTTGAACCCTTCAATGACCGTCGGCAGTCAAATCATTCGTGCATTAGAGATTTTTGGCGTTGGTGACACCGAGGAGGAACGGCGTGACAGGATGCTTGTGCTACTTGATTTGGTGAAATTGCCGCGTGAATTTGCCGATCGTATGCCGCGCCAACTGTCTGGTGGCCAAAAGCAACGTGTAGGTATCGCGCGTGCCTTTGCTGGTCAGGCACAAATTGTTGTGGCTGATGAACCCGTGTCAGCACTCGACGTATCCGTGCAGGCGGCGGTGACCGATCTGCTGATGGAAATTCAGCGCGAAAACAACACCACGTTGCTGTTCATCAGTCACGATCTATCGATCGTGCGGTATTTATCAGACCGCGTGTTGGTTATGTATCTGGGGCATGTGGTGGAAATGGGAACAACCGATCAGGTGTTCCAACCACCTTATCATCCTTATACCGAGGCGCTGCTATCGGCGGTGCCAATTGCGGATACTAGTATCCAGAAGAAACGGATTGTTTTGGACGGTGACATCCCATCAGCTATGAACCCGCCAACAGGTTGCCCATTCCAAACGCGGTGTAACCACAAAGGCAATGTAGAGGGCAACCTGTGCGATACAGAAGTTCCGCCTTTGCGTACATTGGACAGCGGGTTGCAGATCAAGTGTCATCTATCCGACAAATGGCTGGACGAGATGGAGCCCGTCATAAAGATGGCGGCAGAATAATCCGACGCCAATTAAACGAATGTAATAAGGGGGCTTTGGCCCCCTTTCCTTTGGATCAGTTCAAATCATTGTAACGTCCAACGGTGAAATTCCCCTGCCCATCCACAAATCGTAAATCTAACCCGCGCTTATGAATGTCTACCGCGTAACAAACCCAATCCGAATTGGGCGGCCATTGCGAACAGTACTCATCATCATCAACACGCCAATTACCCCAACTCGCTTCGCCCGCATCATAAAGTGTTTTACCCGATGGTTTAAAATCTTGCCTCGCGCCGTCATACTGCAAACTACGTGATGTCAGCGCGTGCTCAATCTCGGCCCCGTTCAACGCGCGCCAGTCTTGCGCGGATGCTCCAGCCGCTAAAAACACCGCTGCCAAAACCAACACTGCTAATCTCATCCCATCGCCTCCTTGTCTTACCTTGTCGACCTGTTTAATAGATCAGCCATTGCTTTCACACTCAAAAGGCCGTCATCACATGATCCCACGTTATTCCCGCCCCGAAATGGTTGCAATCTGGTCGCCAGAGACCAAATTCCGTATTTGGTACGAGATCGAGGCACATGCATGCGACGCCATGGCAAAAATGGGAACGATCCCGCAAGCCAACGCCGACGCAGTGTGGAAAGCCAAAGACGTAGAATTCGATGTCGCCCGCATTGACGAGATTGAAGCCGTGACCAAACATGACGTGATTGCATTTCTAACACACTTGGCTGAGCATGTTGGATCTGATGAGGCTCGTTTTGTACACCAGGGCATGACATCATCAGATGTTTTGGACACATGCCTGAACGTTCAGCTTGTGCGTGCGTCTGATATCTTGATCGAAGACCTAAAAGGTTTGATGGCAGCGCTGAAAAAACGTGCACTGGAGCATAAAGACACTGTACGCGTTGGCCGCTCGCACGGCATTCACGCAGAACCCACAACAATGGGTCTGACTTTCGCGCGTTTCTACGCTGAAATGGACCGTAACCTGACACGTCTTCAGGCCGCCCGCGAAGAGATATCTACCGGTGCCATTTCTGGCGCAATCGGTACGTTCGCCAATGTTGACCCTGCTGTAGAAGAGCATGTGTGCAAAAAACTCGGCCTTAAGCCTGAACCGATCTCCACACAAGTCATCCCGCGCGACCGCCATGCGATGTTCTTTTCCGTGCTGGGTGTGATCGCTTCGTCCATGGAAAACATCGTCATCGAAATTCGCCACATGCAACGCACCGAAGTTCTAGAGGGTGCCGAATTTTTCTCTATGGGGCAAAAAGGCTCTTCTGCGATGCCGCACAAAAAAAACCCGATCCTAACAGAAAACCTAACTGGGCTTGCGCGCCTTGTGCGCATGACTGTGATCCCTGCGATGGAAAACGTCGCTTTGTGGCACGAGCGCGATATTTCACACTCTTCCGTGGAACGCACAATCGCACCAGACGCGACCATCACATTGAACTTTGCGCTAAAGCGTTTGACTGGTGTGATCGAAAAAATGCTTATTTTTCCTGAAAACATGCTCGACAACATGAACAAATTTCCGGGACTAGTGATGAGCCAGCGCGTTCTTCTTGCGCTGACACAAGCTGGCGTTTCTCGTGAAGATGCCTATTCTATGGTGCAGCGTAATGCATTGAAAGTTTGGGAACACCGCGTCGATTTCCAAGAGGAATTGTTAGCAGACAAAGATGTTGTTGCCGCTCTTGGCGAAGATGGTATCAAACAAAAGTTCAATATGGACTATCACACGAAACATGTGGACACGATATTCGCACGTGTATTCGGCGGCTAGTTCGGAGAACCTGAAAATAGGTTTTTGTAAAAATTTAGTAAATATGAAAAAGAGTGACCAAGGTCACTCTTTTTTTTGTGCTTAAGGTACATAGTGAAGTTGCACCTTTTCAAGAATGACTTTGAAAGATCATCGGCGCGGGGGACAAAAGTCCTAGAGAATTATCTCTGCAACATTTGCGTGTTTAAGCCCGCGTCGATTTTTATCTTAAGCCTCTGAAATCAATTGGCCTTTTGCCTCGACCATCAGCTCACTCATCTTATTGCGAATTTCTTCTTCTGACGCTTTCGATCCTAGATCTCCAGATAGTTTACGGTAAACATCTTCGTCGCCCGCCTCTTCGAAATCGGATTTAACCACTTCAACGGCATATGCTTTGGCATCATCACCGGACTTACCCAGCAATTCAGCAGCCCAAAGACCCAACAATTTGTTGCGGCGCGCCTCTGCCTTGAATTTCATTTCTGCATCATGCGCGTATTTGTTTTCAAACGCGTTTTCACGATCATCGAAAGTGCTCATTTCATTCTCCTAAAATAATGGCCTCGCTATCTAATATGGAGTGATTTGCACCGTTCCTCAAGATGCCATCGGTCTTATCTTGTTCAAATACCTCTGATTGCCTATAGAGTGCGTAAAGACTCACCAGATCACGGGGACAGCTTATGGCGCGCGGTGCAAAGATTTACGAAGGCAAGGCCAAGATCCTGTACGAAGGACCCGAACCTGGTACGATAATTCAATATTTCAAAGACGATGCAACTGCGTTCAACGCAGAGAAGAAAGACGTGATCGAAGGCAAAGGCGCATTAAACAATCGCTTTTGCGAACATATTATGACCGGTCTAAACTCGTTGGGGATGCCGACGCATTTTATTCGACGGATCAACGCGCGTGAACAACTTTGCCATAAGGTCGAAATTATTCCGTTAGAAGTAATCGTTCGCAACGTGTCTGCTGGTTCAATGGCAAAACGTTTGGGTATGGACGAAGGCGTTCAATTGTCGCGCCCACTGGTAGAGTTTTCGTACAAAGACGACAGCTTGGGTGATCCCTTGGTGGCCGAAGAACATATCGAAGTCATGCAATGGGCAACACGGTCAGAACTGGAAAGCATGATCGACATGGCATTTCGCGTGAATGATTACCTATCAGGTATGATGCACGGTATCGGGATCAAACTAATCGATTTCAAGATCGAATTTGGCCGTCAGTACGACGAACAGGACGGAATGATGAACCTGTTACTTGCAGACGAGATCAGCCCAGATAGCTGCCGGCTGTGGGACATTGAAACGGGTGCCAAACTCGACAAAGATGTATTCCGCCGTGATCTAGGTAACTTGGCAGACGCTTATACCGAAGTCGCACGTCGTCTAAATATATTGCCAAAGGGCGGAACCGCCTCTGGCCCTCAACTTGTTAAATAAGGATATCCCCATGAAAGCACGCGTCCATGTGACCTTGAAACCAGGTGTATTAGACCCCCAAGGCGCCGCGGTGCGTCATTCATTGGGCTCATTGGGCTTTGAAGGTGTTGAAAAAGTTCGCCAAGGCAAAGTGATTGAATTGGAATTGGCCGAGACAGATAAAGACAAAGCCACCAAAACAGTGACCGACATGTGTGAGAAACTGTTGGCAAACACTGTCATCGAAAACTACTCGGTGGAGATCCTGTAAGATGCGCGCAGCTGTTATTCAATTTCCAGGTTCCAACTGCGACCGTGACATGGCTGTGGCGCTGGACAAAGTCAGCGGACATAACAAGCCAACGCAAATGATCTGGCACAAAGAAAGCGCCCTTCCCGAAGGTTTGGATGTCATCGCAATCCCTGGTGGGTTCAGCTTTGGTGACTATCTGCGCTGCGGTGCGATTGCAGCTCGCTCGCCAATCATGCGCTCTGTTGTCGACTTTGCCAACAAAGGTGGATTTGTTCTGGGCGTATGTAATGGGTTTCAAGTTTTGACAGAAAGCGGTCTTTTGCCCGGTGCATTGATGCGCAATGCTCAGCTGAAATTCATCTGCAAAGATGTAGAGCTGGAAGTCGCGTCAACAGACAGTGTTTTCACATCGCATTACACAAAAGGTCAAAAGATTACTGTTCCTGTCGCGCATCACGAAGGCAACTATAATGCTGATGCCAACACGCTGAAAGCATTGAAAGATCAAGACCGCGTGGCATTTCGGTATACCAACAACCCAAACGGGGCGATGGACGACATTGCGGGCATATTGTCTGAAAACCGCCGCGTATTGGGCATGATGCCCCATCCAGAGCGTTTGAATGACCCACTTTTGGGTGGTATGGACGGCAATCCATTGTTTGAAAGTATGGCTGCCGCGCTTGTTTCTGCTTAAAGTATATTGTTACCCAAAGCAGGCTTGTTTGACGTCCCTGAAGTCAGATAAGATCACGAAATGAGCAACGCGTCATCAGAACCTGCAACTTTGAACGCCCGCACGGGCACGCGCATTCGCATCATGGTGGCTATTTTCGCCATAGTTGCTGCCCTATTGATTTGGCTTTCCAGCCTTTATTTCACTGAACGGTTCTCGGCCGAAACACGCACGCGCGCTGAAAAACAACTGACCCTTTATAGTGGTCGTTTGATCGCAGAATTACAGCGCAGCTCTGTTGTGCCTTTGATCTTGTCCAAGGACACTCAGCTGATCCGCGCCTTGCTAACAGACGATTATAGTCTGACATCGACGCGCCTTATCAATTATCAAAACGAAATTGGATCGAAGGCAATCTTTCTGCTGGACAGTTTGGGGCGGATTGTGGCGACGTCTGATCGCCATGAACTGGGCACAGTTTATCGCGAAGAACCTTTTATGACCCAAGCGTTACGGTCTAACGATACGGTTTTCACCACACGAGGCATCGGCGAAGGCAGGTTGCGATTTTACTATTCGCGCAAACTAGAAAGCTTGGGAGAGTTGATTGGGGTGATCGTGATCGAAGTGGACTTGGACGATCTATTCAATACTTGGTCTGGTTCAGAATCAACGATTATGGTTACCAATTCGAAAGGGTTGGTCATTCTGTCGACTGAACGCCAGTTTTTAAACCAAACCTTGGAAAGTGCACTAGAATCCCGCCACACTCAGACCCCTGTCGAACGGGCCTTACGCGCGACAGGTGAATGGCCGACCGCGTTGGCAGATACATATTTGTCTGGCCAACCTTTGTACCAACTCGAGGCGAAAATCCCGTTTCAGGGTTGGCGTTTGACCTATCTTGCATCCTCTTCAGCCGTGCGCGCGCGCGTTAACAGCGCGATTGCATTGGAAATAATGGGGTTGGCAATATTGCTAGCACTTGGGTTCTATATCCTATCACGCCGCGCCATAAGACAATCATTCCTGTTCAAAGCAGAATCCGATGATCTGCGGGCGTTGAATGAACAGTTATCGTCAGAGATCACGCAACGCGAGCGCGCAGAACGCGAACTTGAGGTCGCAGAACAAAGCCTTGCCCAAAGCTCGAAATTGGCAGCGTTGGGCGAAATGTCCGCCGCGGTAAGTCATGAGTTAAACCAGCCTTTAGCCGCTATGCGGACCTATCTGGCGGGGATGAAAGTCCTAATGGACCGAAATAGACCCGTCGAGGCGGCTAGCAGTTTCCAACGCATTGACGATCTTATCGGTCGTATGGGGCAGATCACCAAGCAGTTAAAATCCTACGCTCGCAAAGGCGGCGAAGACGTGATCGCAATCGACATGCGCGAAAGCCTGACCAACAGCCTGTCAATGATGTCACCGCAATTGGGACAAAACGAAGTTGATGTAAAAACGTTACTGCCAGAAGATCCCGTCATTATCATGGGTGATGCTGTGCGTGTGGAACAGGTGATCGTTAATCTATTGCGCAATGCATTGGACGCCATGAAGGGGCAAGAAAACCAAGAAATTCAGATTTCCCTTTTCAGCGGTGAAATGGCGACACTATCCGTTCAGGATATCGGCCCTGGTATCGAAAACTTAGATAACTTGTTCGAGCCGTTTTTCACCACAAAAAACCCTGGCGAGGGTGTTGGATTGGGGCTGGCCATCTCTTCTGGAATTGCAAAGGACTTGGGTGGGCGGTTAGTTGCCAGAAACGTCACCCCAACAGGTGCAGTGTTTGAATTTCAGGTGCCACAGGTAAACAGTGGGCGCAAACAAGCAGCAGAATAGGCGCAATTACATGCCAGACCAAATTACCATTTCAATTGTCGATGATGAACAAGATATGCGCGAGAGTATCTCGCAGTGGTTGACCCTGTCTGGGTATCGCACCAAGACCTTTGCCAGCGCAGAAGAGGCGCTGAAAGAAATTGATGCGGATTATTCTGGCGTCATCATATCTGACATTAAGATGCCGAAAATTGACGGCATTACGTTTCTGAAAAAACTGCAAAGCATCGACAGCGCCCTGCCCGTGATATTGATCACTGGGCATGGTGACGTCGCCATGGCGGTCGAGGCGATGCGGATCGGTGCCTATGACTTTTTAGAAAAACCGTTTGATCCTGAACGTATGGCCGAATTGACCAAACGCGCGGTTCAAGCCCGCCGTCTAACACTAGAAAACCGCACGTTGCGTCGCGAGTTATCGGATGGCACCGTTCTGTTGCGCAAACTGGTTGGTACCAGCCCTGTTATGGAACGTTTACGCGAAGACATTCTTGATCTGGCGCAGGCTGATGGGCACCTTCTGATTTCGGGTGAAACAGGGACGGGCAAAAGCCTGATTGCTCACGCGCTTCACGCTTGCGGCCCTAGGCAAGGTAAACGGTTCATCACTGTAAATTGCGCCGCGTATAACGAAGACGAATTGTCAAAGCTGTTGTTTGGCCCGTCAGACGACGCCACGCCCATGCTCGAAGGCTCTTTGGGTGGTACACTGTGCCTTGAAGATGTTGAAAACTTACCCGCCAGTATTCAGGCGCGACTTTTGTCCGAAATCACCGATCACGACCGTGGCGAAGATGGGTCGCGTTTGCGTATTATCGCCATTTCAAACGACATGACCGATAATGAAGCAACGTTGGAAGACAGCTTGCGCCAAGATCTGTATTTCCGATTGGCGGCAATGCATATCGCCCCCCCACCTTTGCGCCAGCGCGGCGAAGATATCCTAAGCTTGTTCAATAGATACGCAGAAACGTTCGCCGAGGAGTATGGCTGCGAGCAACCTGAAATATCTGCCGAAGATGCTGCGAAGTTATTGCAAGCCCCTTGGCCTGGAAATATTCGCCAGTTGATTAATCTGGCAGAGCGCACGGTTCTACAAAGCCGCCGCGGAAGCTATTCAATATCTAAGATTTTGATGGCCGATGTGGGCGAACCTATTCCAAACGTTGTCAGCGATGGCAAACCTTTGAAAGAGCATGTTGAAGCCTTTGAACGGATGTTGATCGACAATACGATGCGTCGTCACAAAGGGTCGATCCAGTCTGTGATGGACGAATTATCTTTGCCGCGTCGCACGTTGAATGAAAAAATGGCGAAATACGGGCTGACGCGCGCAAACTATGTCGGATAGATAATCTGCAATCACGCAGAATGCTTGAACCCGCTTAACGGCGGGTCAATCGCGTGCATCCCGCACAAATTCAAAAAAAATCAAACCGTTATCGATAACATACGTGACATCTCGTGCATAAAAAGCGATTTAGAAACTATGTGTAGACAGACAAATTATACAGTCCCATTCAATGCAATACCGCGCGCGCCAAACACCAAGGATAATTAGATGACCAATTTAGAACAACTTAAACAGATTTCTAACGCTCCCGGATTTATTGCTGCCTTGGATCAAAGCGGCGGGTCTACACCCAAAGCACTGGCG
The DNA here is from genome assembly GCA_937944065.1 of uncultured Amylibacter sp. GTDB lineage: Bacteria > Pseudomonadota > Alphaproteobacteria > Rhodobacterales > Rhodobacteraceae > Amylibacter. Next base: position 11,971 of record CALDZS010000113.1, read on the forward strand.
GCCTACGGTGTCACCAACGCACATTATTCAAACGAGGCTGAAATGTTTGGTCAGATGCACGCAATGCGATCCCGCATCATGCAGGCGGCCTGCTTTAATCGCGACAAGGTCATTGGCGCCATTTTATTTGAACGCACGATGAATGAAAAGGTTTTGGATGTCAGCGTTTCTGAATATCTTTGGGAAACCAAAGGTGTGGTTCCGTTTTTGAAATGTGACAAGGGCTTGCTGGACGAATCCAACGGGGTACAACTCATGGCGGAAATTACTGGGCTGTCGAACACGCTGGACCAAGCCAACGACCATAAGATTTTTGGAACGAAAATGCGGTCAGTCATTCAGTCTGCAAATGCAAAAGGTATTGCGGATATTGTTGCCCAGCAGTTTGATGTCGCAAAGCAGATCATTGCCAAAGGTCTCTGCCCTATTATCGAGCCGGAAGTGAATATCACAATAGACGACAAAGCGGATGCCGAGGCGATTTTGCACGATGAACTAGTAAAGGGATTGGCAGCGCTGTCTGGCAAACAAAAGGTCATGTTGAAGCTGTCCTTGCCAAGCAAAGCCAACCATTACCGCGATTTCAACGATCATCCGAATGTGGTGCGTGTTGTGGCTCTTTCTGGTGGGTATTCAGCGGCCGAGGCTGCTGCATTGTTGGCTCAAAATGACGGGATGATCGCCAGCTTTTCACGCGCGCTGACCGAAGGATTGCAGTATGAAATGTCAGATTCGGAATTCGAGGCGGCCCTCGACGCGAATGTGTCGAACGCGTTTAATGCATCAGTTTAACGCTATGTCAGGTCAGATAGAACTGTCTGCAAATCGCCATATCCAGTAAACCGACGCTCTAGCGGCAAATC
>CALDZS010000114.1 GCA_937944065.1 uncultured Amylibacter sp.
GTTTTCAGCGTTTAGATGATTGTGGTTACGAACTGCATATGAATTTAACTCTCTTTGGGCAGCGTGGCCTCATGTCCGTTTTGGGTGGTATTTGGTCAGCCAAACTAGCGCCAGAATCCCGATCAAACAGGCCGCGACAGCAGTCTGTGCGAACCCGATCAAATCAGACAACGCTCCCCATATCAGTGCGCCGATTGCTGTCGAGCTCATCGCGACCACAATCCATAGGCTCATAACGCGACCGCGCATTTCGTCGGGCAGGTTACTTTGGATGGATGTTTGCAAACTGACCCCGATATATGTGGTGCAAAATCCCAACCCAGCCGCGGATGCCAAGGTAACGATCCACAGCGGGGATAGACCAAATGGTGTCAAACATGCAGTGCCAACAAAGGCGGCAGTTAATGCGCGTGGGTTCAGAACGGGCAATGCGCCGTCTTCCATCGCCTTGATAAACGCGGCGGCTAATGACCCTGCACCGATGACGGCGGTTAATTGTCCCAAACCAGCCGCACCCAATGCAAATATACCATCAGCAACAATGGGTAATAGTTCCATCATGCCACGTGCAAACATCCCCATAATCGCGGACAGGATCAACGCAGTCTGGATCGAGGGGCGCTGTCGGACATAGGCCAGCCCCGCGACGAAAGCACGGGCAAACGGTTCCTTCATGTTCACGTCGATGGTACGGGGCTTCAAAAACGCGATGAGCACCATGTTGGGCATGTACAGGACCAACGTGACGCAAAGGGCGGCGCTGATACCTGATAATTCGATCAAAATACCGCCCAAGAACGGCCCGATTATGCGCGCGACATTAAAGTTCAATGACGCGAGTGACACGACAGAGGCGACTTTGGCGGGTGCAACCAAGCGAGGTGCCAGTGAAAGGCGAACAGGATGATGAACCGCCGATACAATGCCCACAGTCACGGCGATTGCCAATAAGATTGCGGGGGTCATCGATCCTGACAGGTTCAGCATCAATAAGACCAGCGTAATAATAATCATGCCAGAGTTGGTGGCGTACGCGGCCAAGCGGATGTTCGTGCGGTCAATCCAAACGCCAAAGAGAGGGCCAACCAATATCGTGGGTAACAACGACAAACTGGCAACCAAACCAACGAAACTGGATGAGTTGGTCAGCGCCCACGCCAGCCAGATGATAACCACCCGTAAAATCCACATAGCGTTTATCGCAGCAACGGAACCGATGAAGTAGGTGCGAAATTCTGGCGATTGAAGGGCTGAAAACTTCATACCACTGCAAATACGCCTCCGACGGCGAAAGGCAACAGATACTTACAATATCGATGATTAAGGCGCCCAGAGACGTCACCGGTAGGAATCCGGAAACGCCTCTGAGCTGCATGAGGTTCCTTGCCTTTGATGCCGGGGTTTGGGGGGTAAACCTGATCCAGCAGACAACAAACCTTATCTGGTTTTAATAGCTTGAGACCTGCGGAAACTTTTGCTTTTCGCTAATTGAAGCAACAAATCACTATTGTGTATCTGGAAATATAATAATGCGAAAACGAATAGAATCGCAAGGCCACTTGATACCGCAACGAGCGCTGCAATTTCGCGGTTTCCAAACGCTACAAATGGCACCAAACTGGTGATCAAAATTGCGGCTAAGAAAATCGGTGACAGCGGTGCGACGGCCGAGGTTTTTAGTTTTTTCATGATTGTCCCCTTTTACTCACAAAATCTAATAAATGTCATATGGGTATTGCAGGGTCATTCTACACCTAGCCATTTAGACAGGTAGGTAATTTTTTTACAAAGTGACGTGGCGTCACTTTGTATCACGCGGATGGCGGCTTTGGGGCTGATCTTCTGGGTATTAGCTGTTATGAAAACGCTGCAAGCTAGAGGTAAAGCATGACTGACGTGTGGCTGACGATATCAGACCTAGAATATGAACGGGATTTGGTGCCAGTCCTGACCGATCTGTCCTGTTCGCTGAGTTATCAACGCGTGGGCATCGTCGGTGCTAACGGGTCGGGAAAATCAAGTCTTGCTCGTTTGCTGTTGGGGTTGGTGCGGCCAAACAGTGGACAGATCAGTGTGCACGGGGTCGATGTGTATCGAGATCGTAAGGCTGCCTTGGCGACGATAGGGATGATTTTTCAAAATCCTGACCATCAGATAATTTTTCCGACCTGCGAAGAAGAGCTTGCCTTTGGTTTGACCCAGACGGGGCAAAACAAAACCGATGCCCGTCAAAGCGCGCGCGATATGTTGGCGCAATATGGCCGGGCGGACTGGGCACCTCGTTCGACGCAGGCTTTGTCGCAAGGTCAGCGGCATTTTCTGTGCCTGATGGCGGTTCTGATTATGCAGCCCAAGGTCTTGGTTCTGGATGAACCATATGCTGGGCTTGATTTGGCAACATCAATGCAGTTGCACCGCGCCTTAGAAATGCTGGATCAGCAGATTGTGTTGATCACCCATGACCTTGATGTGCTGGCTGATTATGATCATGTGCTATGGCTGGATGCGGGCAAACTGATTGATCAAGGTAGTCCCGGTGATGTGCTGCCGCGCTATAAGGCCGAGATGCAAAAGCGTGGGGCAACAGATGCTTAGCCTTAGTTTGCCAATTGACAGCTGGGCGCATCGTCGTCGTGTCGGAGAGAAATTGTTGGTTCTGGCCGTAATCTCGGTCTTGGCGTTTCCACTAGCTAATTTGATCCATCTATCCTTGTTGTCGGGATTTGTAATTGTCTTGTATCTGTCAATTGGGCGTGCTGCCTGTGTGCAAGGGCTACGAATGCTAAAACCGTTGATTTGGGTAGTGGCGATCATGTTGGGATATCACCTGCTGGTCGGAAATTTTGTTGACGGCCTGCGATTTGTGATCAAAATGGCTAGCCTCGTGGCATTGGCGAATTTTGTGACGATGACATCACGCATGGACGACATGATGGAAACACTACTTTGGATGCTTGGCCCGATAAAACAACTAGGTGTGAACACGGCAGCCATAGCGCTGGCGTTTGCTTTGGTGGTGCGCTTCACACCAGTGTTAATCGCGAAAGCGTCTGATCTGATGCAAAGCTGGCGTGCGCGCAGTGCGCGGCGTGTGAATTGGCGTATTGTTATGCCGCTTTTTCTGGTTGCACTTGATGATGCAGACCACGTATCAGATGCCCTACGTGCCCGGGGAGGCACGCCCGAAACCTAGGAGCCGTCATGGAACGCAACATTGTTTACATAGCCCTTTTCGCGGCACTGATTGCGGTTCTAGGATTGCTTCCCAAACTGACGTTGATCAGTGGTATTCCGATAACGGCACAAAGCCTTGGTATCATGTTGTGCGGCACCATATTGGGCGCGCGGCGCGGAGCGTTGGCGGTATTGTTGTTCTTGGCGTTGGTTGCCTTGGGGTTGCCATTGTTGGCAGGCGGTCGCGGCGGTTTGGGCGTGTTTCAAACACCCTGGGCCGGTTTCCTGTTCGGCTTTCCTGTGGCGGCATACGTCGCAGGCCTGGTTATGGAACGATTAAGCGCACGTAACGTGGGCATTGCGGCAGGGGTTGCCGCCTTTGTCGGCGGCGTCGTGGTTTTGTATGCGATTGCTGTACCATACTACATGATCTTAAAAGGCACCGGATTGGGCGAGGCGATTACAGTTGCCGCTCTGCCGTTTATACCAGGTGATATTGTCAAAGCAGTGTTGGCAGGCGTCGCCACGCATAGCATCTATCGAGCGCGACCATCTGCTGTGCTGTCTCGCAGCTAAGGCAAGCTAAGCTTGCTCATGCGGCCATGATCGACGGCAGTAGCGCGGGTCAA